>DASQLE010000299.1:0-9241 GCA_035630175.1 Beijerinckiaceae bacterium | reverse complement strand
GACGTTGAAGCCGGAGACGAGGACCATGTCCTTGATGCGGTCGACCAGCTTGATGCGTCCGTCCGGCTGCATCACGGCGACGTCGCCGGTGCGGAAGAATCCGTCGCCGGTCATGACCTTGGCGGTCTCGTCCGGCCGCTGCCAATAGCCGGCCATCACCTGCGGACCCTTGGCGCATAACTCGCCCGTCTCGCCCACCGGCAGCGCGCGGCCGTCATCGGCGCCGCGGATCGACACGTCCGTCGAGGGCAGCGGATAGCCGATGCTGCCCGTGAACTCGGTGATGTCGAGACAGTTGGCCGTGACCACCGGGGAGGTTTCCGACAGCCCGTAGCCTTCGATGATCGACAGCCCGGTCAGCTCCTTCCAGCGCCGGGCGACGACGGCCTGGGTGGCCATGCCGCCGGAGATGCACAGCCGCACCTGCGAGAAGTCCACTTCCTTGAGGCCGGGATTGTTGGCCAGGGCGTTGTAGAGGGTGTTGACGCCGGACATGAGCGTGAACGGCCGCGATTTCAGCGTCTTCACGAAGCCGGCGATGTCGCGCGGGTTGGCGATGAGCAGCTGGCAGGCGCCGATGCGGGCCATCAGCATGCCGCACACGGTCAAGGCGAAGATGTGGTAGAGCGGCAGAGCCGTGACCATGACGTGGTCGCGCCGCTCGCCGATATAGCCTCGCATCCACACGTAGAGCTGCTCCACATTGGCGGCGACGTTGCGATGCAGGAGCACGGCCCCCTTGGCAACGCCCGTCGTGCCGCCCGTATATTGCAGGAAAGCGACGTCGTCCGGCGCGATCGTCACCGGCTTCGGCGGCGCCTTGCGCCCTGCCGCAAGCACGGTCTTGAAGGGAATGGCGCCCGGCAGGTTGTAGGGCTTGACGGCTTTCTTCACGTGGCGCGAGACGGCGTTCACGATCACGCCTTTCAGGCCCATGAGGTCGCCGGGCGTAACGACCACGATCGCGTCGAGGGCGAGATTGGGGACCGCTTCTTGTGCGGTGTGCCCGAAATTCTCGAGCACGAAGAGGATGCGGGCGCCGGAATCGCGCAGTTGATGAACCAGCTCGCGCGCGGTGTAGAGCGGGTTGACGTTGACGACCGTCAGGCCTGCGGTGAGAACGCCGAACAGGATCGCCGGGTAGGCCATCACGTTCGGCAGCATGATGGCGACGCGGTCGCCCTTGCCGAGGCCTTTTGCCTGCAGCCAGGAGGCGACGGCGTTCGCGGCCTCGCCGAGCTCGGCATAGGTCTGCCGCTTGCCGAAGCTCTCGGCCGCTGGCCGCGCTGGGTAGCGGGCGACGCTGTCGCGGAAGAGATCGGCCAGGGTGCCGAGACGCATCTCGTCGATCGTGGCCGGAACGCCCGGCGGATACGATGCCAGCCAGGGCTTTCCGATGTCACCCGTCGCGTTGGCCGTCACGGCCGATGTGGCGCTCGTCATGCCTCCCCTCCCCGTTCACCCCAAGATCACGATGCGTTTCGATCGTCGATCAAAACGCATGAACGTGATCGATTCCAAGAAGTTGAGCATGATGTCTTTCCGAAAAGTGGTGCCCGCTTTTCGGCATCATGCTCTGGGTCGTCGCATGCCCAGGCACTCGAACGATTCCGCGTTCCGCGCGAAATTGACGCGAGACGCGCGGTTTGTCACCCGGAGGATTGCAGCGCAGCAGGCGCGACGGCAGGACCGCCGCGCGTTTCGGACGGTCAATGCCCGTTGCGCTGCCCGGCGCTCGCCAAGGCGAGCTCCGCCGGCCGGCCCGTCAGCTCCGCCATATGGTCGAAGCGGGTCGAGAAAGTGCCGACGCCGGCCGTTGCCGAGCGCAGCTCGACGATGAGATCGCCGATCTCGGCCTCCGGAATCATGGCGTTGAGCACGTCCCAGCCCTGCCAGCCCGGCCGCGAATCGTAGCCGAGGATTTGCCCGCGCCGCGCCGAGACGAGACCCGTCGCCTTGGACAGGGCCTCGGTCGGAACCGTGATCTCGACGGCCAGGATCGGCTCGAGCAGGACCGGCTTCGCCTTGGGCAGCGCCTCGGCCATGGCGAGCCTGGCGGCGGCCTGGAAGGCGGCGTCGGAGGAATCGACCGTATGGTAGGAGCCGTCGCTCAGCGTCGCCGCCAGATCGACGACCGGGAAGCCGAGCGGCCCGCGCTTGATGGCGTCGCGCACCCCCGTCTCGACCGATGGGATGTACTGCCGCGGCACAACCCCGCCGCTGATCTTGTCGTGGAAGATGAAGCCTTCGCCGCGCGGCAGCGGCGCCAGCTCGAGCAAGGCGTCGCCGAACTGGCCGTGGCCGCCAGTCTGCTTCTTGTGCCGGCCGCGCGCGCTCGCCGGCGCCTTGATGGTCTCCTGGTATCCGACCTTCGGCTTGCCGGTCTCGACCCCGACCTGGAAGCGCGAGGCGAGCCGTTCCACAGCGACGCGCATGTGCATCTCGCCCTGCCCGAGCAGCCGCATCTCGCCGAGCTCGGGATTGGTCTCGAAGACGATGGCGGGATCTTCCTCGACGATCTTGGCGAGCGCGCTCGTCATGCGCACATCGTCCTTGCGGTCCTTGACCCGGATGGCGAGGGCCTGGACCGGCTCGGGCGGCGCGATCGACAGGATCGCGTTCGGGCGCGCCTTGCCGGCCGCGAAGCAATCGCCCGTGGCGACCGCCTCGAGCTTGGCGAAACCGGCGGTCGCGCCCTCCGCCGCCTCCGGGACGCGCGCGGTCGAGGAGCCGTGCAGCGTCATGAGGCCGGCGATCCGCGTCTCGCCGCCGCGCGAGCCGACGACGGTGTCGCCTTCCGCGAAGCGGCCGCGCAGGACGCGCGCCACCGACAGCTTGCCGCCATGCGCCGTGTGCAGCGTTTTCATGACCTGCGCCAGCGGCGGGCCGCCGCCGTCGACGCCGAGCCGGGCGCGGGTCTCAGCGAGGCCGGGCGCCTCGTGGCGGAGCGCCTTGAGCAGGCGCGTGACGCCGTTGCCGCGGTCGGCCGAGCCGATCAACACGGGCACCACCTGACGCTCGCGCAGCTCGCGCGCGAGGTCCTCGAAGACCCGGTCGCGCGGCGGCTCGATGTCGGAAAGGAGCTCCTCCATGAGGCTGTCGTCGTGGTCGGCGAGCCGCTCCAGCATGGAGAAGCGGGCCTCCTTCTCGCGCGGCAGCTCGCCGTCGGGCAGCTCGACCACCTCGCTCGGCGCATGCTCCCGGTAGACGAAGGCGCGCTCGAGGGCGAGGTCGATGAAGCCGACGGCGATGCCGTCCTTCCAGATCGGGATCTGGCGCAGGAGCAGCGGCGTGCGCGAGGCGCGCTGCAGCATCTCGAGGGTCTCGCGCACGCGCCGCGTCGCGGCGTCGATCTTGTTGATGAACAGGAAGCGCGGAATATCGGCCTCCTCGAGCTCGCGCAGCACGATCTCGAGGGCGGGCACCTTGCGCTCGTCCGCCTCGCAAACGACGACGGCGGCATCGCAGACGGGCGCGACGTTGCGCATATCGTGCAGGAATTCCACCGAGCCGGGACAATCGACGAAGGTCATGGTCTCGCCGAGGAAAGCGGCGGTGGCGACGTTCGGCTCGACGCTCATGGCGTGAGCACGCGACTCGGGCGGCGCATCGCCGACCGTATTGCCGTTGGCGACGCGGCCGGCGCGCTCGATGGCGCCTGTGCGCTCAAGAATGGATTCGAGAAGTGTGGTCTTGCCGCTCTGGAAGGGGCCGACGATGGCGATGCACCGTGGGCCCCCGTTCGATCTGCCGTTGGATGCCATGAGCTCTTGCCTCCTGCCCCAATTGCTTCTGCCCGAAGCCGGCGCTCTTACGGCGCATCGACGGGATGGTCGTCCCGTTGGGGAAGGAAGGCAAGAGC
This sequence comes from Beijerinckiaceae bacterium, assembly GCA_035630175.1. Taxonomy (GTDB): domain Bacteria; phylum Pseudomonadota; class Alphaproteobacteria; order Rhizobiales; family Beijerinckiaceae; genus JAJKJG01. Next base: position 5,379 of record DASQLE010000299.1, on the reverse strand, counting down.
CTTTGCCGTCGTGAACAACGAAGGATCATGGGCGCGACGCTCGCCGACCGCGTCGTCAGCGCCGGCGCACGGGCTGAGCGGCTTGCAGCTGCAGGTCGGCGACCCCGGCCGCGACGTTCAGGCCGGCCTGCCCTTGCAGGGAGACGGGCTGCAGGGAAAACGAACGGCTGGAGCCACCGAGCAGCACGTTGGCGCCGAGGCCGGCTCCGACGGTCGCCTCCGCCGAGGCGCCGGTGTAATTGCCGGCAAGGGCGCCGCGCGAGTAGCGGCCGCTCGGCGCGAACACGGACCACACGATCTGGCCGCCGGCGGTGGCGCCGAGATCGAGGCCGAAGCGGCGGATACGGCCCACATAGACCTCCGGCTCGCCGCGCGAGTTGGTGAAGGTGCAGGCCATGTCGCGCTGCGAGGCGATGATCACGCCGACGCCGCCGGACACGTCGCACACGAGGGTGCCGGCCTGCACGTTCTGCGCCTGCGCCGGATTGATCGCGAGAGCGCCTGCCAGAGACAGGGCGGCGAGCGGAAGCAGCTTGGATGAAGCCATGGGATGCTCCTGACATGTGAGGGGACACATGGGTAACCCCTTGCCATCAAACCGGGTTCCCGCCGGGCTCGATGTTAGCGGCCTTGACTTTGCTCGCCTCGGCGAGGTTGTGCGGAGATGCCGTCGAAAGACTCACGAGCCCAACCTATGTTAAGAGACGCACCCGTCGGACCCGTTTATAGACACGCCCGACCGGCGCCATGCGGAACGGGTCACGACCAGTCTGGAGCGCCTCCCTTCCAACAGGATCGCCAGTGAGCGAAAGTCTCAACTCACGCCCGGAACAGGAGCGTCTCCTCCGCAAGCTGGAGAGCATTGTCGATCTCTCGGCCGAAGAACGGCAAGGCTTGCTTGCACTGCCGATCACGGTCAAATCCCTCGATGCCGACCGGGACATCGTTCGGGAGCGCGACCGACCGGCGGAATGCGCGCTCGTGCTCGAAGGGTTCGTGTGCCGCTACAAGCTGATCGCCGACGGCAAGCGGCAAATCACAGGATTTTACCTTCCCGGCGACATTCCTGATCTGCAAAGCCTGTATGTGGAGGTGATGGACCACAGCCTGGGAACGCTGACCGCGACCCGGGTCGCCCTGATCCCGCATGACAGCGTCCGGAGTCTCTTGCGCCGTCATCCGGGTCTCGTCGAGGCGTTCTGGCGTGATACGCTGATCGACGCCGCCATGTTCCGGGAATGGATGATCGGGCTTGGCCGGCGCGACGCTTATGCCCGCATCGCGCACCTGTTCTGCGAGTTGTTCGTCCGCCACCGGGCCGTCCGGCTGACCAACGGCGACGGTTTCGATCTGCATGCGACCCAGGCGGAACTTGGCGACGCGCTCGGGCTTTCTACAGTGCACGTCAACCGGGTGTTGCAGGATTTGCGCAAAGACGGCCTGATCGCCTTGCGGGGAAAGCGCCTGACCATTCTCGAATGGGACGAGCTTAAGCGGGCTGGCGAGTTCGATCCGCTCTATCTGCACTTGAAAAGCGCGGACTTGGCCGAATGACCATGACTTTGCAGCCCGTGAACGTGGACACCGGCTCCGAGGACCACGAAGGCTGTCTTGTCTTTACCGATGGCCGGCTTGCCGCGGTCCTCGTGCGCCTATCCGACCAGCATGCCGGCCTGGCCGGGCAATGGCATTACGAGCACGGCTTCGGGCTGCTCGAGAGTCCGACCCATCCGGTTTTCGAAAGCCTTGACGCGGCCCAGGAGTGGATCCGGCACCGGCTCAACCAGACGCGGCGCGATCAGCCGTCCTTGCCGCCCGTCATCGGCGAGCCCTGACTCAGAACACGGATTCGAACCGTCTCGCTTTATGGCTGAGCGACGGCGCCTCTCGAGGGTCTCATCTCGCGGGCACGCTCCACCTCATGCCGCTGCCCCGGCGCGTAGCCGTTTGACGAAGTCGCCGATCGGCTTCTGCTCCCATTTGTCGAGCACCGGCGCGGTGGCGGCGCGGAAGGGTGCCGGCTCCGCCTCGTTGACCGCGACCGCCGCGTTGGCGCGGTACTCGGCAAGCAACCTGGCGTCGCTCTCCTGCATGAGCTGACGGTTGTGCTCGGTCGCCTCCTTCGCCACTTCCGTGATGAGGCGGCGGTCGGCTTCGTTCAGCCGGCCCCACGTGATGCGCGAGGCCACGAAGGGCGAGCACTCCCACTTGTGACCGGAGAGCGAGATGAAGCGGTTCACTTCGTGCAGCTTGCCCGAGTGGATGTTGGCCAGCGGGTTCTCCTGCCCGTCGACCACGCCCTGCTGCAGCGCGACGTAGAGCTCGCTGAAGTTGATCTGCTGCGTCGCCGCGCCCAGGGCTTGGAAGGTGTCGATGGTGGCGGGGTCGGCGGGGGTGCGGACCTTGAGGCCGCGCAGGTCGCCGGGGACCCGGATGGGCCGCTTGCTGTTGGTGATGTGACGGATGCCGTTGTCCCACCAGCCGAGAGAGATCAGCCCGACCGCTTCCAGCTTGCGCGCGATCTCCTGCCCGACCGAACCGTCGATGACGCGGTAGGCGGCTTGATTGGTCGGGAAGAGGAAAGGCAGGCCGAAGGCAGCCAGTTCGGGCACCACCGACGAGACCGGGCCCTGGCTGTTCACCGACATGTCGAGCGTGCCGGTGCGCAAGCCGGTCAGCATGGCGAGGTCGTCGCCGAGTTGCGCCGAGCCTGCGACCCGCATCTCGATGCGACCCTGGCTCCGCTCGCGCAGCTGCGCCGCCAGTCGTTCGGCAGCGACGTAGCGCGGATTGCCGGGAGCCGTGCCGTGGCCGAGCGTGAGACGCACCTGGCCCTGCGCACGCAGGATGGCGGGAGCGCCGAGAACGCCGCCGACGGCCGCGCCGATCAGCGCCGTACGTCGTGTGATGTTGAACCGTGACTGCATCGTTTCCTCCCGTTATCGGCCGCATCCGAGACAGGCTCGGATGAAGCGGACCGTGGCGCCTTGGGCGTTCTTGATTGATGCCGGAGCCTATGGGTGCCGTTCATGCGGCACAATTGATTAAATCTGCGCCTCGGTTTAGCCTGGCTTAAAGATCCGATGCACCTGCCGCTGCGTGCCATCACTGTCTTCCACACCGCCGCGCGGGCGGGGAGTGTTTCGCTAGCGGCTCAGGAACTGGGCGTGACGCCCTCAGCCGTCAGCCAGCAGATCGCTTCCTTGGAAGTTCACCTCGGCACGGCGCTGATGGTGAAGTCCGGTCGCCACGTGGTGCTGACGGAAGCCGGCGAGCGCTATTTCGAGATGATCGCCGAGAACGTCGACCGGATTGCCGACGCGACGGAAAATGTCCGAGGCTATTTGTCGTCGAGAGCCCTTATCGTTCGGGCGACCCCGAGCCTATCGACGAAGTGGCTCTTGCCGCGCCTCAGCCGGTTTCTCGATGAGAACCCCAATCTCGACGTTCGCATCGATGCCACCAACGAGCCGACCGACTTTTCGCGCGAGGGCGTTGATATCGAGATCCGCCACGGCGAGGGAAACTGGCCCGGACTTTTCGTCGAAGGCCTCGCCGAGGAACGTTTCCTGCCTGTCTGTGCGCCGACCCTCTGCGCGCCAGGCACGCTCGAGCCGGCCGATCTGCCCGCCTATCGTCTGATACACTCGGTGAAATCGCAGATGCAGTGGGGCGGTTGGTTTGCGGCGACCGGGGTGGTCACCACGGCCGCGTGGCGCCGTGTCTTGTTCGACCGCAGCCACATGGCCATCGACGCTGCCGTGAATGGGATCGGCATTGCCCTGGAAAGCGATCTGATGATGTGGCGCGAATTGCAGGACGGCGCTCTCGTTTGTCCGCTCCGGAGCCCTCCGTCAGCTTCGCGGGTGACCCAATGGCTGGTGTGCCCGCACGATCGCCTGCGACGGCGCCGGGTCCGCACCTTCCTCGATTGGGTGCACGCGGAACGCGATACCTGGCTCGCTGCGCGGGACGGTCGGACCGGAACGACTGTTTAGGCGCGCTAACAAGTCCTCCCGAAAAACTCGATTGTGCCGCCTGGACCGCCTCCCGTAGGGGTGACCGCGACGGAGACGGCCTGCCGTGAGCTCAGGCCGTCCCATGACACGGGAGGACGACATGAACCTTTCCACCATGCTCGGGCAGCGGGCAGCCGGTGGCCGCCCGATCCGAGTGGGACTGATCGGCGCCGGCAAGTTCGGCTCGATGCTGCTGGCACAGGCTCAGCGCATTCCAGGGTTCCACCTTGTCGGAGTCGCTGATCTCGATGTCGGCAAGGCGCGCGCGTCGCTCGCCCGCGTCGGCTGGCCCGCCGAGCGCTACGGCGCCGCAAGCCTGGGCGATGCCGTCAAGACGGGCAAGACCTGCGTGCTCGACGATGCGAGCGCGCTTGCCGCATGCGGGGAAATCGAGTGCATCGTCGAAGCGACCGGCCATCCGATCGCAGGGGTCCGGCATGCGCTGGCCGCCATCGACGGCGGCAAGCACATTATCATGGTCAATGTCGAGGCCGACGTGCTCTGCGGTCCCCTTCTGGCGGCGCGGGCCCGCGCGAAGAACCTCGTCTACAGCATGGCCTACGGCGACCAGCCGGCCATCATTTGCGAGCTGGTCGATTGGGTGCGCTCCTGCGGTTTCGAACTGACCTCGGCCGGCAAGGGGATGAATTTCGAGCCGCGCTACCGCTATTCCACCCCGGACACCGTTTGGGGCTTCTTCGGCTGGACGGACGAAGAGGTCGCCAAGGGCGACTTCAACCCGAAAATGTACAATTCCTTCACCGACGGGACCAAGGCGGCGATCGAGATGGCGGCCGTCGCCAACGGCACCGGGCTCGATTGCCCGGACGATGGTCTCGCTTTCCCGCCCACCGGTCTTCACGACTTGGCCGGCGTCTTCAAACCGATGTCGCACGGCGGACGCCTGCCGCGCAGCGGCTTGGTCGACATCGCCGCGAGCCAGGAACCGGACGGCCGCGAGGTCTTCAACAATATCCGGTACGGCGTCTTCGTCACCTTCAAGGCGCACAACGAGTATGCGCGCGATTGCTTCAGGCAATACGGCTTGCTCGTCGACAAGTCCGGCTGGTACGGGTCGATGTGGCGGCCGTTCCACATGATCGGCCTCGAGACCAGCGTCAGCGTGCTTTCGGCGGTGCTGCGCAACGAGCCGACAGGAACCCCGGTGGAATTTCGCGGCGACGCGGTCGCGACGGCAAAGCGCGACCTCAAGGCCGGCGAAATGCTCGACGGCGAAGGCGGCTATGCGGTGTGGGCCAACGCGATCCCGGCGACGAAGAGCCTTGCAGCACGGGCGCTCCCAATCGGCTTGGCCCACAACGTCAAGCTCAAGCGATCCGTGGCGAAGGATGCCGTGGTG
>DASQLE010000298.1:0-2360 GCA_035630175.1 Beijerinckiaceae bacterium | reverse complement strand
TGGTCGAGCGCGACCGGTGCCGCGCGGGCGCCGCCCACGCCGAGCGCGTCGCGCAGCAGGGTCGTCGCCCCGCGGGGCAATGGGGCGTCGTGGCCGTCGACGCCCCAGCCCCACCAGCGCATTCGCGGAGCGAGCGGGTCGGTCATGCGCGACAGCACACCACGAACGGCGTGCCGCGCGCGTCACCGGGAGACGTCAGCGCGTCCGCGCCTTGCGCGCCGCCTTCTTCTTCGTCGCCGCGTCCTGCAGGCGCTGCGCCTCGGAGGCCGCGGTCAGCGCGGCCTCCCGCTCCTCGAGCGCCTTGGCCTCGGCCTTGAGCTGCTCGAGGCGCGCCTCGTCGGCCTGCTCCTCGATCTGCTCCTCGGCGTTCGCCCGGACCTTGCGGTTGGCCGCCTTGCCGGTCCGTTCTCGGCGCGCAGCGCTCGCGGCACGCTGCTGCTTGCGCTGCTCGGCGGCCTGGCGCTCCTGATCGGCGCGCCGCTCGGCGGTGCTGCGGCGGTCCTCGGCATCCTCGACGCGCGCGCTGAAGCGCTCGTCTGCCTCGTCGGTACGGCGATCGGCCTCGGTGCGCAGGCGCAGCTCGCGCTCGCGCTCGTCGGCCGCGACGCGGCGGCGCATCGCGTCCTCGCGCAGCTGATTGTCGAAGAGCGCGATGCCGGCCGCGTCGCGCAGCGTCGCCTCGAATCGATCCACCGCGATGCCCGCGGCGGGCTTCGCGCCGCTGCCGTCGCCGTTGCCGGGCAGCATCGACACGACGATGTCCAGGGGCAGACGGGTCAGCTTCATGCCGGCGTCGACCGCGCTGCGCGGGATGTCTCGCATGATGCTCATCGCTCTCGCTCCTCCGGGTCGATCGCGTCGGCGTTCTGCCGCGCGGCGTTCGCCGCGATCTCCAGGCGAGCAGCCTCCTGGGCCGCCGCGACGCGCTCGGCCTCGGCCGCGCGCTCGGCGAGGTCGGCGCCGCGCTCCTGCAGGCGCTCCTTCTGGCCGGCCGCCTGCTTCTGACGCGCCGCCTCTGCCTGCGCCGCGGCCTCGGTCTCGCGCCGCTCGCGCTCGATGGCCTCCTCGCGCTCGCGGGCGGCGATCTCGTTCTCGAGGCGCTCGCGCTCGATCTCGTTCTCCTTGCGCTCGGCCTCCAGATCGGCCTCGGCCCGGGCCTGCTCGGCGCGCTCGGCGGCCACCGCGGCATCCGCCTCGGCCTCGACCTGCGCCTGCTGGAGGCGACCTTCGCGAGCGAGATCCTGATTTCCGACCGCGGATCCCGCCGCTTGCTTCAGCCGCCCGGCGATCTTGCCGGCGAAGCCGCCGCGGGTGCGTTCGGGGGTTTCGGGGTTCGTCACTCTCAGCTCCAGTCTCAGTGTTGACGGCCCCACGAATGCGGGCCGGAGACCGGGGCTACCCGGATTGGCCGGGCGCCTCATCGGGCGAAGGCACACAAGCGAGATTTGGCAGCGCCGCCATGCACGCGGTGCACTGCGGCGGCGACCGGTCGCCGGCGGCCTGCGCGAGCAGCGGCAGGAACTGTGGCAGCGCGTCGAGCGCAAGCGCAATGGCCGTCTTGCCGGCGTCCGGCACGACCACGTAGACCTCCTCCTCGTCAGGGGTCGCGCACGGCGGATCGAGGTGGATGACGCAGAAGATCATCAGAGCGCCGGCAGCTCGATCGGCGCTTCGCACGTGCCACAACGCGGCATCGCCAGCGATCCCATCCCCACGGTCTTGCGAAGCCAGCGCGCGATCTGCGGCACGTCGGAGGGCTGCCCGCCGACCGTGAACGGGCGCCCGCCCTCATGCGTCCACGCGCAGACGATGATCTGATCGCCGTCGGGCGACGGGAGATAGACGAGGCCCAGCCACATGCCCTCATGTCAGCACGCGCGCGGCCAGAACCGCCCGGTCTACGGGCTTTTGTCGCAATGACTGCGCAGTTTCGTGACGAAGCGGAGGGGGCGGGATTCGAACCCGCGATCCGCTTTCACGGACTCCGGTTTTCAAGACCGGTGCATTCAACCGCTCTGCCACCCCTCCAGGCGCAGACGCACACTCGGCGGACCCCTTTAGACTAGGCGGGAACGACCCCGCCAGGAGAGGTGGCCGAGTGGCTGAAGGCACTCGCCTGCTAAGCGAGTATGGGGATTAAACTCCATCGCGGGTTCGAATCCCGCCCTCTCCGCTACATTGCACGACCCCTGCGCCCGTAGCTCAGCTGGATAGAGCGTCGGTCTACGGAACCGAAGGTCAGAGGTTCGAATCCTCTCGGGCGCGCTAAGAAAGCTCCGCATCTGCGGGACTTTGTGATTTCTGGGGTTGATCCATTCGGTGAGTATGTCCCGAATATGTCCCAGGATCTGCGTAGCGAG
>DASQLE010000297.1:0-2438 GCA_035630175.1 Beijerinckiaceae bacterium | reverse complement strand
ACCCTGTCCTATACGTATTTCGCCTCGCGGAACGGCCAGCCCGTTGCGGCAACGAGCGCCGCCGCGGCGGCGCCGAAACTGTAAGCCGGGCACGTGACAAGCATCGGCGATTTCACCTAAAGGCACGGACAGCAGGTACGGAGACGAAGGTATGGCCGACGCCCACGAGGCTCATCACGAGGTCAAGCACGACTATCACCTGGTCGACCCGAGCCCATGGCCGCTGATCGGCGCCACGTCCGCCTTCGTGATGGCGTTCGGCCTCGTCTTCACCTTGAAGAGCATCGATGTCGCCGGCCTCAGGCTCGGTCCCTACGTGTTCGGGGCCGGCGTGCTCGGCGTGCTCTACACCATGCTCAGCTGGTGGCGCGACGTCACCGACGAGGCGACCTATAAGGGCCACCACACCCGGGTGGTGCAACTGCATCATCGCTACGGAATGATCCTGTTCATCGCCTCGGAGGTGATGTTTTTCGTCGCCTGGTTCTGGGCTTATTTCGACGCCTCGCTCTATCCCAACGATCCGCTCCAGATCCAGCGCTCCGAACTGACCGGTGGACATTGGCCGCCGAAGGGCATCGAGACCTTCGACCCATGGCATCTGCCGCTCTTCAACACCCTGATCCTCCTGACCTCGGGCACGACGGTCACCTGGGCGCATCACGCCCTGCTGCACGGCGACCGCAAGGGCGTGAAGTGGGGGCTGGGGCTGACGGTCGCGCTCGGCCTCATGTTCACCTGCGTGCAGGCCTACGAATACGGCCACGCCGCCTTCAGCTTCAGCGGCAACATCTACGGCGCCACCTTCTTCATGGCGACCGGCTTCCATGGCGCCCACGTCATCATCGGCACCATCTTCCTGGCCGTCTGTCTGCTGCGCATCTATCGCGGGCACTTCACGCCGACGCATCATCTCGGCTTCGAGTTCGCGGCCTGGTACTGGCACTTCGTCGACGTGGTCTGGCTGTTCCTGTTCGCCGCGATCTATGTGTGGGGCGCGGGGCCTCATGCCGGCGGCGCCCACTGACCAAACGCAGCCGGCATGCCTACATGAAGGGCGGGTCGGCCGCCCTTTATGTTGGAGGCGAGCATCATGACAATCGCTGCGCCCTCCCCCATGCGCGCCGGGCTGAAAGGCCGTTGCCCGTGCTGCGGGGTCGGCCCGCTTTTCGCCGGCTTCCTGAGCCTTAAGCCCCGTTGCGACTCCTGCGGGCTCGATTTCGCGTTCGCCGATTCCGGCGACGGGCCGGCTTTCTTCGTGATGTCGATCGTCGGCATCGTCGTGGTGGCGCTCGCCCTCTGGGCCGAATTCACCTACCAGCCGCCGCTCTGGCTGCACATGGTGCTCTGGTCGGGCCTCTCGATCGTGCTGAGCCTCGCCCTGGTGCGCCCGGCCAAGGGCCTCATGGTCGCCCTCCAGTATCACCACAAGGCCGAAGAGGGCCGCCTGCAGCGCTGATGCTGGCCCGCTACCGCCCGCTCCTCGCACCCGGCCTTGCGACCCTGACCGTTCTCGCGATCCTGGTCGCGCTCGGCCTCTGGCAGCTCGAACGCAAGGCGTGGAAAGAGAGCCTGATTGCCCGGATCGATACGCGCGCCCGCGCCGCGCCCGCCGAGATCGTGCCGGAGGCGCGCTGGCCCGACTGGCGAGCCGCGGACGACGAATTCCGCCGCGTGCGCCTGAGCGGGACCTTCCTGCACGACCGCGAGGTCGCCGTGCACGGGCTGATGTCGTCGCAGCGCGGCTCGCCCGTCCAGGGCTATTATCTCTTCACGCCGCTGCGGCTCGCGAGCGGCGCCTTCGTCCTCGTCAACCGCGGCTTTGTGCCGACGGAGCTGCGCGATCCGGCGCGCCGGAGCGAGACCGCGCCGACCGGCGAGGTCGCGCTCACCGGCCTCGTGCGCGCGCCCGAGACGCGCGGCCTGTTCATGCCCGAGAACGAGCCCGGCGCCGACCGCTGGTTCACCCGCGACGTGGCCGCCATGGCCGCAGCGCGCCGCCTCGAGCGCGCGGCGCCGTTTTGGATCGACCTCGATCCCGTCCCGAACGCGACGGGATGGCCGCGCCCCGGCCAGACCCGCTTCGCCATCCCCAACAACCACCTCGGCTACGCCGTGACGTGGTTCGGCCTCGCGCTGACCTTGGTGGCCGTGTTCGGAGCCTGGGCGCGGCGGCGGGCGCAGGGCCTCGACGCGGTTCCGAGATGAACACTGCTATTCGTCGGCGTCCTCACGCAGCCTTGCAGCGTGATGGATATGCAGGATCTCGATGTGTCCATCGACGATCCGATAGAACACCTTGTAGGGAAAGCGGCCAAGCGGGACGACGCGAACGCCGGGCCGTCCTTCGATTGTCCGCGCGCTCAGCGGCCATTCGGCTATGCGCGCTACGATCGCGCGAATTCGCGCTTCGAAGGGCACCGCCAGGGCTGGATAGT
>DASQLE010000296.1:0-2031 GCA_035630175.1 Beijerinckiaceae bacterium | reverse complement strand
GCCGCCGCAGGCGGCGGGTGGGGGAAATCGCTACCCCCCGCCTCTAGCCCGTGGAGCCGAAGCCGCCCTGCCCGCGTTCGCTGCCGCTCGTTTCCTCGACCAGTTCGACGTCGACGCGCGTCACGGGAGCGACGATCAGCTGCGCGACGCGGTCGCCACGCGCCACGTTGAAGTTTTCCTGACCGAGATTAACGAGCAGAACCATGATCTCGCCGCGATAATCGGCGTCGATCGTCCCAGGGCTGTTGAGGAGCGTGACGCCATGTTTCAGGGCGAGGCCTGACCGCGGTCTGACTTGCGCCTCGTAACCCGGCGGAAGCTCGATCACGATGCCGGTCGGCACCAGCGCACGTTGTCCCGGCGCGAGCTTCAAGGGCTCCGCTTGCGGCAGCGCGGCCACGAGATCGAGGCCAGCGGCGTGGCGCGACTGATAGGCGGGAAGCGGAAGGCCTTCGCCATGGGGCAGGCGCTGGAGCCGAAGCTTGATGCCTGGGGCCGAGATGGCGTCGTTCACTCCGCCGCCCTGCGCAGTGCCGACAGGGCCTCCGCGGCGCGCGCAAGAAGCCGCTGCGCGGTCTCGTCCTTGCTCATGGCCGGCCAGTCCTCGACACCCTGCTCGGTGATGAGGTGGACTTGCGTGTTGTCGCCGCCCATGGAGCCGGTGCCCGGCCAGACATCGTTGGCGACCAGCCAGTCGGCGCCCTTGTGCAGGCGCTTCGCGGCGGCGTTCTTCAAGAGCTCCTGGGTTTCGGCGGCAAAGCCGATGACCAGGCGCGGCCGCTTCGGCGAGCGTTTGGCGATGGTGGCGAGAATGTCCGGGTTCTGCGTCAGATGCAGCGTCGTCTCGGTGACGCCGCCTTCCTTCTTCAGCTTTTGCGGCGCTTCGTCGATGGCGCGCCAATCGGCGACCGCCGCGGCGCAGATCGCGATGTCGGCGGGGAGTGCTGCGAGCACGCAAGCCAGCATCTCGTTCGCCGTCTCGACCTTGACGACGCGCACGCCGGGAGGATCGGGAAGCGCCACGGGGCCGCTCACCAGCGTGACATCGGCGCCGAGCGCCGCTGCCGCGCGTGCGAGCGCATGGCCCTGCTTGCCGGAGGAGCGGTTGGCGATGAAGCGGACGGGATCGATCGGCTCCTGCGTCGGGCCGGAGGTGATGAGGACGCGCCGCCCGGCCAGGGCCCCTCGCGCTTCGGCGCCGAGCAGCCGCGCGATGGCATCGGCGATATCTTGCGGTTCCGCCATGCGGCCCGGGCCATGCTCGCCGCACGCCATCTCGCCCTCTTCCGGTCCAACGCACTTGACGCCGTCGTCGCGCAACATGGCCACGTTGCGGCGCGTCGCCGCGTGTTGCCACATGCGGACGTTCATCGCCGGCGCCACGAGCACGGGCTTGTCGGTTGCGAGCAGCACGGTCGAGGCGAGATCGTCGGCAAGACCGTTCGCCATCTTGGCGAGAAGGTCCGCTGTGGCCGGCGCGACGACAAGAAGATCGGCTTGGCGCGAGAGCTGGATATGCCCAATCTCGGCCTCGTCCTTGAGGTCGAACAAATCGGTGAAGGCCGGCTCTTCGGTGAGCACGGAGAACGACAGCGGCGTCACGAACTCCGCGCCGCCTTTGGTAAGGATCGCGCGCACGGACGCCCCGCGCTCCTTCAAGCGGCGCACGAGCTCCAGGCTCTTATAGGCGGCGATGCCGCCGCCGACGATCAAGAGGATGCGCTTGCCTTGCATGGGCCTGTCATTTCACTCGGTGCGTCCCGGCGCAAGCCGGAAGGGTCAGCGTAATCGGTCTCGTTAACCGGGTCAGAACAGCAGGGTGAGCGCGATCACGACGAGGGCCAGCGCACCAATCCAAACAGCGGCGCGGCTGACGCGGCTCCTGCGGCTCTGCGCCTCGGCCAAGCGCTCGACGGAATCGTTGTCCAGGCGCAGGCCGTCCTCGACCATCTCGGCGAACGCATCGGACGTCCGCTCCACCTGGCCAAGCAGCTTCGGGATGTCGCCGACGAAACGGCCGACCGAGGCAAC
>DASQLE010000295.1:0-4859 GCA_035630175.1 Beijerinckiaceae bacterium | reverse complement strand
ACCGTTCGAACAGGGTCTCGCTTGACAATGCACCGATATAGGAATATAAGGAAGACGTCCTGTCCGTGAGGGGCGCTGCCGGAGGCGTCTTGGAGCGGGACTGGATCGGCGCCTGCGGCCGGAGCCGACGCGTGCTCCGGGCTCGGGAGGCCGAAGGCCAATTCGGGAGGGCTGGCAGCAGCCCCCCCGTCTGAGATCCGCCCGCCCCACACTACGACGGGGCCGTGCCACGGCACTACCCGCTGACAGGGTTCGACCCTGTCCGCGGCGAGGCGGAGGCCTTCGGACAGAAATCGCCGGGTGGGACGCCGGGACACCGGCATTCTCAAACTTAAAAAGAGCCGGCGCCCTGGCGTCCCGCTCCCCTCGCCGGCGGCTCTTCAGCAGCCCGCCAAGCGAACCCCTCTCAAGGACCAGCTCGGGCCGAAAGGACCGTGAGAGCGATGACGCATGTGACCGCGCCCCCCGAAAGCAAAAGCCCCGCCGAGGCGGGGCTTTCTCTACGCGCTCTGGCCGTACATCCGGGCTCAGACCGCGATCCTTTCATCGGTATCGGTCGGCTCGCGCAGCACGTAGCCGCGGCCCCAGACCGTCTCGATGTAATTCTTGCCCTGGCTGGCATTGGCGAGCTTCTTGCGCAGCTTGCAGATGAAGACGTCGATGATCTTCAATTCCGGCTCGTCCATGCCGCCGTAGAGATGGTTGAGGAACATCTCCTTCGTCAGCGTGGTGCCCTTGCGGAGCGAGAGCAGCTCCAGCATCTGGTATTCTTTGCCCGTCAGGTGAACGCGGGCGCCCGACACCTCGACGGTCTTCTGGTCGAGATTGACGATCAGGTCGCCGGTCGTGATGACCGACTGCGCATGCCCCTTCGAGCGGCGCACGATGGCGTGGATGCGCGCCACCAATTCGTCCTTGTGGAACGGCTTGGTCAGGTAGTCGTCGGCGCCGAAGCCGAGTCCCTTCACCTTGTCCTCGATGCCGGCGAGGCCGGACAGGATGAGGATCGGCGTCTTGATCTTGGCGACGCGCAGGGCGCGCAGGACCTCATAGCCCGACATGTCGGGCAGGTTCAGATCGAGAAGAATGATGTCGTAATCGTAGAGCTTGCCGAGGTCGACGCCCTCTTCGCCCAGATCCGTCGTATAGACGTTGAAGCTTTCGGACTTGAGCATCAATTCGATGCTCTGCGCAGTCGCGCTGTCGTCCTCGATGAGAAGTACGCGCATGTCAGGTCCCCAGCCCGGCCCCGAGGCTTGCAGGCAGAACTCGTCCGCCCGTCCGCCACAGGCTTTTGGCGGACGCCTCTCCAAATCCGACTCGCAACGCTAATGCGGAACGGTTAACAAACCATCTTTCCACAGCGCAAGCGTTAAGCACCTCGACACCAGCGGCAGAGGCTAACGTGCTGCCGCAGGTGTGGTTTTTTTGACTCAATCCGCTGACGCCACCCATGAGAAAACTCACGTCACCGACTCGCGCGACTTGCGACTGCGCCCGCAACCCTTGCCGACCACGAGCTTCTTCTCGACCAGTGTTAATGAGACGGGTAAACGAAAGGTTGATGCGGCAATGCAACCGGAGCACAAGCCGATGAGCCGGATCGCGGCGGCAACGGCGGCGCTGGAAGGGATTGACGAGCTCGGCGTGTTCGGGCGCGTCGCCGCCGTGCGCGGCCTTCTCATCGAGATTGCCGGACCTGTTGCGGCGATGCATCTCGGCGGGCGGCTCGACATCGAGATTGATCGCGGCGTCGTTCCCTGCGAGGTGATCGGCTTCTCGGGCGAGCGGGCGCTCGCCATGCCGTTCGGGACCCTGCAGGGCGTGCGCCGCGGCTGCCCGGCGCATGTGCGCATGCGCATGGACGGCGTGCAGCCGTCGAACGCCTGGCTCGGCCGTGTCGTCGACGCCCTCGGCCGCCCCATCGACGGCAAGGGGCCGCTGCCGCAGGGCGGCGCCGTCTATCCCTTCCGGGCCGATCCGCCGCCGCCGCATGCGCGCCGCCGCGTCGCCGAGCCGCTCGATCTCGGCGTCCGGGCCATCAACACCTTCCTGACCACCTGCCGCGGCCAGCGCATGGGCATCTTCGCCGGCTCCGGCGTCGGCAAGTCGGTGCTGCTCTCCATGATGGCGCGCTTCACGGCCGCCGATGTCGCGGTGATCGGGCTCGTCGGCGAGCGCGGCCGCGAGGTCCAGGAATTCCTCCAGGACGATCTTGGCGAGGAGGGCCTCCGGCGGGCCATCGTCGTCGTCGCCACCTCCGACGAGCCGGCCCTGATGCGCCGCAACGCCGCCTACCTGACGCTCACGCTCTCGGAATATTTCCGCGATCGGGGCGCCTCGGTCCTATGCATGATCGACTCGATCACCCGCTTCGCCATGGCGCAGCGCGACATCGGCCTCGCGGCCGGCGAGCCGCCGACCGCCAAGGGCTACACGCCGACCGTGTTCAACGAGCTGCCGCGCCTGCTCGAGCGCGCCGGGCCGGGGGCCGGGGAGGGGACCATCACCGGCCTCTTCACCGTGCTGGTCGAAGGCGACGACCACAACGAGCCGGTCGCCGACGCCGTGCGCGGCATCCTCGACGGCCATATCGTCATGGAGCGCCAGATCGCCGAGCGCGGGCGCTATCCGGCCATCAACGTCCTCAAATCGGTGTCGCGGACCATGCCCCGCGCCTGCGATCCGGCCTACCGGCCGGCGGTGCTCAAGGCGCGGCAGGTCCTCGCCACCTACACCGACATGGAGGAACTGATCCGCCTAGGCGCCTACCGGGCCGGCTCGTCGCCGGAAGTGGACGAGGCGATCGCCCTTTTTCCGGCTCTCGACGCATTCCTCAATCAAAGTAAGGAAGAAGCAACCTCCATCGGCCAGAGTTATGCTCGTCTCGCGGACATTCTAAACGGACCGTGAGTAACGATTTGTTAAGCGACGAGTGGAGTAACGATAATGAAGTCGCGGGATACGCTCATTCGGCTGAAACGCTTCCAGGTCGACGAGAAGCGTCGTCGGGTCGCTCAGATCGAGATGATGATCGCCGAGTTCGACCGCATGGCCTTGGAGCTCAACCGCGAGATCGCGGGCGAGGAGCAGAAGGCCGGCATCTCCGATCCGGCGCATTTCGCCTATCCGACCTACGCCAAGGCCGCCATGCAGCGCCGGGATAACCTCAAGCGCTCGGCGGACGAGCTCACCGGCCAACTCGAGGACGCCAAGGCCGAGCTCGGCGAGGCGTTCGAGGAACTGAAGAAGGCCGAGATCCTGGAAGACCGTGAGCGCAGCGCCGAGCGGGCGCTCGAAGCCGCCCGCGACCAAGCCGCCATGAACCAGATCGGCCTCACGCGCGCCCGCGCCACCTTTTAGGTCACGACGCGCTCCGATCGGTCCGGTCCGAGCGCCTCATGATTTAGAACCGGCGCCGCGCGCGCCGAAATGCGAGATACGCGGCGATCGCCGCCGCCGCTGCGAGCAGCAGAACGAACAGCACCAGCATCGCGACCGCGCCGAGGACGGCGCCGAGCGCGTCCCAGAAGCCAACCTGCGCGATCAGGATGGCGAAGATGATCAGAAGAATGATGGGCACGCGAAATCCTCAAGTGTGCTCGGACAACGAACAAGATCACCGGAATGTTTCTACGTCGCCTCGCCGTCCTTGCGGCGGCGCCCCGGCCAGCCGGGAAGCGCCGCGCGCAGACGGGTGCGCTGCTCGCGCGGCGGCGCCAGCGGCGGCATCTGCGGGGCGGCCGCGAGCGGCAGATAGCCCTTCAGCCGAGGGTCGTCGGCGATCTCGACCGCACGCTTGTACGGCTTGAACCCTGAGCGAAGGTAGAAGCCGAGCGCGCGCGGGTGGTCGAGGCTGCAGGTATGCACCCAGAGCCGTCCGATGGGCGCCGCGAAGGCGCGCCGGACAGCCTCGTTCATGAGGACGCGCGCCCAACCTTGGCCGATCGCCTCGGGCACGAGGCCGAAGAACGCCAGCTCGCATTCCCCGCGGCGCCGGAAATCGAGCTCGAGCAGTCCGATATCGCGGCCGTTCGCGTGCAGCGCCAGCGCCTGCACATGCGGATCGTCGAGAATGCGGAGCAGGGCCGCGTCGCTCATGGCGAGCCGGCTGAACCAGAGCCACGGCTCGCCGACGCGGCGGAAAAGCTCGCGATAGCGCCCGGGCTCTCCCGACAAGGGCGCCAGAGACCACCCCTCCCGCTGCGCAGCGGCGAGGGGCGGGGCCGCGCGCATCTCGAGATAGGTCACCACGGCCGCGATGGTGCCGGCCGGGAGGTCGGTATAGCCGTTCAGCCGCCTGGTCATGTCTCCATCTACCACCCCCTCCGGGCGCGCGCATCGCAGCGGGCCGCGGCGGGATCGAAAATGACGGGAAATCGTTGTCGGGTCTTGGGACCGGCTTCGACAAGCGCGCTCCGACCCTGCCTGCGGACGCTTCATGCACAACCGTTTCGTGACCTCGATCGCTGCGCCGACCGCGTGCCGCCCGCATCATGAGCTGCCCCGGGAAGCGCCGCCTCCAGGGCCTTGCGGCCCTGACGCCGGTCGGGCAGAGAGAGCGGCCCTCCAAGGAGACCGACGGCGTTCATGAAGCACGCGCGCGAGTTCGTGTGGCCCGTCATCGGGCTTCTGGCGGTCGTCGTCTCGGCATGGCTCCTCTACCATGAGCTGCGCGACCTGTCGCTGGAGGCGCTGTGGTCGAGCCTCACGGCGATTCCGGCCCATCAATATCTCTTGGCCGCCCTGTCGACGCTGGTCGCCTACGCGGCGCTCGCCTGGTACGACCGCATCGCGCTCCTGCATCTCGGTATCCGCCATATTTCCTGGTGGTTCGTGTCGCTGTGCTCGTTCACCAC
>DASQLE010000294.1:0-4617 GCA_035630175.1 Beijerinckiaceae bacterium | reverse complement strand
GGCAGCGGCCCCGAGGCCGCGGCGACGGCCGGCTGGCTGTGGCGCGCGCCGATCCTCCTGACGATCCTCTACGGCGTCGCGCGCATCGCCATGGCGCTGCTGACGCAGGTGCGCGACGGCCTCTTCGCCAAGGTCGCCATGCACGCCGTGCGGCAGCTGGCCCTGCGCACCTTCGCGCACATGCACCGGCTGAGCCTGCGCTTCCATCTCGAGCGCAAGACCGGCGGCCTGACGCGGGTGCTCGAGCGCGGCCGCAACGGCATCGAGGAGCTGACGCGCTTGTTTGTGCTGCAGCTCATCCCGACGATCGTCGAGCTGGTGCTCGTCATCGGCATCCTCGCCTACGAGTTCACGTGGCTGTATTCGGCCGTCGTGGTCGGCATGGTGATCCTGTATCTCGCCTACACCTACAAGGCGACGGAATGGCGGATCGCCATCCGCAAGCAGATGAACGACAGCGACACCGACGCCAGCACCAAGGCGGTCGATTCGCTCCTCAATTTCGAGACGGTGAAGTATTTCGGCGCGGAGATGCGCGAAACAGAGCGCTACGACCGCTCGATGGCACGCTACGAAAAGGCCTCGACGCAGACCTACACGTCCCTCGCCGTGCTCAATTCGGGCCAGGCCGTGATCTACACGATCGGCATGACGATCATCATGGCGCTGGCGGCGCGCGACATCATGGCGGGACGGGCGACGATCGGCAGCTTCGTGCTCGTCAATGCCATGCTGATCCAGCTCTACATCCCGCTCAACTTCATGGGCATGCTCTATCGCGAGATCAAGCAGGCGCTGATCGACATCGACGACATGTTCCACATCGTGGAGCAGAACCCTGAGATCCAGGACCGGCCCGGCGCGAGACCCCTCGCCGTGAGCGAGGCGAGCGTGCGCTTCGACGATGTGCATTTCGCCTACATGCCCGAGCGCGAGATCCTCAAGGGGGTGAGCTTCGAGGTCCCGGCCGGCAAGACGGTGGCGATCGTCGGCCCGTCCGGCGCCGGCAAGTCGACGGTCTCGCGCCTGCTGTTTCGCTTCTACGAGCCGACGCGCGGGCGCATTCTCATCGACGGCCAAGACATCGCCGCGGTGACGCAGACGAGTCTCCGCGCTGCCATCGGCATGGTCCCGCAGGACACTGTGCTGTTCAACGACACGATCGGCTACAACATCCAGTACGGCCGCTGGGAAGCGTCCGACGAAGAGATGCGCGAGGCCGCCCGGCTCGCCCAGATCGACCGCTTCATCGGCCTCCTGCCGGAAGGCTACGAGACCTCGGTCGGCGAGCGCGGCCTAAAACTGTCGGGCGGCGAGAAGCAGCGCGTCGCCATCGCGCGCACGATCCTAAAGGGGCCGCCGATCCTCGTCCTCGACGAGGCGACCTCGGCGCTCGATAGCTTCACCGAGAAGGAGATCCAGGACGCCCTCGACCGGGTTAGCCGCGGCCGCACGACCCTCGTCATCGCGCACCGCCTGTCAACGGTGATCGGCGCCGACGAGATCATCGTGCTTGACCACGGCGTCATTGTCGAGCGCGGCACGCATGGCGAGCTCCTCGAGCGCGGCGGCGTCT
Organism: Beijerinckiaceae bacterium; assembly: GCA_035630175.1. GTDB lineage: Bacteria > Pseudomonadota > Alphaproteobacteria > Rhizobiales > Beijerinckiaceae > JAJKJG01. Next base: position 3,041 of record DASQLE010000294.1, on the reverse strand, counting down.
ACGCAGCCCTGTGGAACCGGCAGCGCGAGGCCGAGGAAGCGCGTCAAGCCTTGAAGCGCGTTGAGGAGGCCGAGCGGGCGGAGGAGGCCGAGGCGGTGCAAGAGCCTGAGCGCGGGCCGGAAGCCGAGCGGACGCAAGAAGCCGAACGGGCGCCGAAGGGCGAGGACCGCTCGGCCCGGGTCCCGCTCGCCGGTTGACGCGGGCCGGCGGGGCTGCCATCCCGCCTTCTCTCTCAACTTCTTGAAATCGATCACGTTCATGCGTTTTGATTGATTCAATGGAAACGCATCGTGATCTAAGGCGCATTCCCTGCATCCATGAACGACATCCTCGCCTCCGTCCGCCGGCTGCTCGTGCCGATCCACAGGAGGGCTATCCCTTCATCGTGATCGGCGCCATCGCGGCCCTCATTCTCGGCCAGTTCTGGGAGCCGCTCGGCTGGCTGCTCGCGATCGTCACCCTCTGGATCTGCTATTTCTTCCGCGACCCGGAGCGCGTGACGCCGGTCCGCGACGGCCTCGTCGTGTCGCCCGCCGACGGACGCGTCAGCATGATCACGACCGTGCTGCCGCCGGCCGAGCTCGCGCTGCCGGCCGAACCCATGCAGCGCGTGTCCGTGTTCATGAACGTGTTCGACTGCCACGTGAACCGCAGCCCCGTGTCGGGGCGCATCGCGCAGATCCTCTACACGCCCGGCCTGTTCCTCAATGCCGAGCTCGATAAGGCGAGTGAGGACAACGAGCGCAACGCCCTCGTGATCGAGACGGCGACGGCGAAGATCGGCGTCGTGCAGATCGCCGGCCTCGTCGCGCGCCGCATCGTCGGCTTCGTCAAGATGGGCGACGAGCTCGGCGCCGGCGAGCGGTTCGGCCTGATCCGCTTCGGCTCGCGCGTCGACGTCTATCTGCCGGCGACCGCGCAACTCCTCGTCGGCGTCGGCCAAGTGGCGATCGCCGGCGAAACCGTCATGGCCGACCTCCGCGGCGAGGCGGCGCCGCGCCACTTCCGGAAAGGTTAAAGGGGCTTTCCCTTGTGGCATCTGGACTAGGTCCTTATAGCATGATGCCGAAAAGTGGCCTCCGGTCTTCGGAAGGACATCATGCTCAGCTTCTTGGAATCGATCACGCTCATGCGTATCGATCGAGCCGATCGATACGCATCGTGATCTCGCCGCAATGAGCGACCTGTTTCCTCCATTCGCGCCCGATCCGATGGAGCCGCGCCGGCGCCTGTTCAAACCGGTGCCGTTCCGCGTCATCGCCCCGAACGTGATCACCCTGATCGCGCTCTGCCTCGGCCTGACGGCCATCCGCTTTGCCTTCGAGGGACGTCTCGAGCCTGCCGTCCTCGCCATCCTGGTCGCGGCCGCCCTCGACGGCATCGACGGGCGGGTGGCGCGCATGCTCAAGGGCACCTCGCGCTTCGGCGCCGAGCTCGATTCCCTCGCTGATTTCGTCAATTTCGGCGTCACGCCGGCGCTCGTGCTCTACAGCTTCGTCCTGTTCCACCTGAAGGCGCTCGGCTGGATCGTCGCCCTCCTTTTCGCCATCGCAGCGGCGCTCAGGCTCGCCCGTTTCAACGTCATGCTCGACGATCCGAACCGGCCTGAATGGAAGAAGAACTTCTTCGTCGGCATGCCGGCGCCGGCCGGCGCCGTCACCGCGCTGCTGCCGGTCTATCTGCATTTCCTCGGCGTGCCGGTCGGGGCCGCGGCGGCCCCGCTCGCCCTCGTCTACCTGCTAGCCGTCGGCTTCCTGATGATCTCGACCATCCCGACCTTCTCGGGCAAGACGGTCGGCAAGCGGGTGCCGCGCCACTGGGTGCTGCCGCTTCTGATCCTGACCGTCGCCTTCGTCGCGCTCCTCGTCAGCTTCCCCTTCGAGGTGCTCGCGGTCGGCACCATCCTCTACCTCGCCACCATTCCGTTCGGGGTGGCGCGCTACCGCCAGCTCGACCGCGCCCACGCTGCGGCGCCGCACCCCGTCACCATGCCGGCCGACCAGGACAACGCTCCGACCTGATCGCGCCGGCGGAGTTGCCTTTGGCCGTGTTTTTGTCCACGGAGGCGCGAGCAACGAAGAGACCGGTGCCAGATCGTCGGCCCGTTTCTCGCCGAGGTGGAGATTCGTGTGGCGGCTGAAACCACGCCGGGCCGGCGTCCGAAGCTGATTCTGGCCTCGGGGTCGCCGCGGCGGCTCGCCCTCATGCAGCAGATCGGGCTCGAGCCCGACGCGCTCTTGCCGGCCGACGTCGACGAGACGCCGGCGCGCGGCGAGTCGCCGCGCGAGCTGGTCAAGCGCCTCGCCCGCTCCAAGGCGGAGGTGGCGCGCCGCACCGCCCGCAACCGCGAGGACATGAAGGACGCCTTCATCGTCTCGGCCGACACGGTCGTCACCGCCGCCGGCAAGCGCGTCCTGCCGAAGGCCGAGGTGGTGGACGAGGCGGCGGCGTGCCTGCGGCTCCTGTCCGGCCGCCAGCATCGCGTCTACACGGCGCTCTGCATGGTGACGCCCAAGGACGCGGTGCGCGAGCGCATCGTCGAGACGCGCATCCGCTTCAAGCGCCTGTCGCGCGAGGAGGTCGAGACCTATCTCGCCTCCGGCGAATGGCGCGGCAAGGCCGGCGGCTACGCCATCCAAGGCCTCGCAGGCGCCTTCGTTGTCAAGCTCGTCGGCTCCTACACGAACGTCGTCGGACTGCCGCTCTACGAGACCATGCTGCTCCTCGACGGCGAGGGCTATCCGGTGCGCCTCGGCTGGCTCAACGCCGCTTGACGGGTGGGGCGAAGCGACAACGCATGCCGGCCGACCCCGACCCGCCAAAAACTCCAGCCGCGGCCTGCCCGATCTGCGGCAAGCCGGCCGTCGCGGCCTCTCGGCCGTTCTGCTCGAACCGCTGCGCCGACGTCGACCTGCACAGCTGGCTGAGCGGCCGCTACGCGATCCCGGTCACCGAGAGCGAAGACGAGACTGACGCCTCCGAGCCCGACGCGGACGACGGTGCTGGACAGGGCGGACGCGGCCCCCTATAAGCCCGCTCCG
>DASQLE010000293.1:0-3910 GCA_035630175.1 Beijerinckiaceae bacterium | reverse complement strand
GTGTCGACGAAGGCGCGGTCGATCTTCACCTGCGCGAACAGGTAGTCCACGTCGGCGTCGGGGCGGCTCGACTTCGACACGATGGCGACCTTGCTGGTGAGCGAGTCGGCGCCGCCGAGCCCGTCGATCTGGCGCTTGTCGGGCGATCCCATGACGGCGAGCAGCACCCGGTCGCGCAGGTCCGCCTCACCCGGCAGATCGTCGGCGAGGAAGTAAGGCCCCTTCGACGTGCCGCCGCGCATGAACACGCAAGGGATCGCCGTCTGCTCCATCGTCATCTCCTGTCTCCATCTCCCTCCCCTTCAGGGGAGAGCGGACTCGGGCGCGGCAGCGTCCGAGCCAGGTGGGCGTCATGGCGCGAAGCGCCATACACTGCACCGGCGTGACGCCACCCCGGTGCGGAGCTTGTCCTCAGGCTTGCCGGAGGCAAGACCCGGGGGCACTTGGCCCTCCCCTGAAGGGGAGGGATCGGCGGCTTCAGAACTTCACGTTGTACTTCTTGGTGAGCCAGTCCTTCACCCATTGCTTGGCTTCGGGCGAGATCGTGGTCGCTTGCTCCACCAGCCTCTCCGACCGTGCGCCGACATACTGATCGTAATCGCCGAGATCCTCGGCCGCCGCCTTGCGGAACTCGGGATCCTTCAGCACCCGCTCGATCGCCTGGCTGTAGGCGTCGACGACGTCCTTCGGGGTGCCCTTCGGCAGGAACAGCGCCTTCTGGGCGCCGAACCCGGCCTGGATGAAGGCCTTGAGGGCCTCGAAGGCCGGCCCCTCCGGCTTCTTGCCGTGCACGATCTCATACGCCTCGCCGAAATGCGGCAGGTCCCGAAAGGTCGGATCGCGCTGCAGATTGCCGTTCTCGTCGATGACGCCCCAGGCGAAGAGCGGCACCGCCTTGCCCTGCTCGACGAGGGGCACGACCTGCTTCAGGTAGGCCGAGCTCGTCTGGTAATCGATCTTGGCCTCGCCGCGCTCGAAGGCGAGCCGGCCGGCGCCGCGGCCCTCCATGCCGAAGACGGGCTCGACGTTGAGGCCGAGGAGCTCGAAGGCGAGCAAGGGCACGAGGTCGAGCGAAGTTGCGCCCTGGCTGCCGTATTTCATCGGCTCCTTGAGGATCTTCTTGATCTCGGTCGCATTCTTGATGCCGAGCTCGGGCCGCACATAGGCGACGCCGCCGGTCGGCGAGGCGAGCAGAGCCGTCCAGGTTTTGTAGTCGTATTTCACGCGTGGATCGTCGAGCAGATACGGGAACTGCGTCGATCCGGACGTGCCGAGCAGGGTGAGGCCGTCGGGCTTGGCGCGCTGCGCGAACTGGTTGGCGCCGGTCGTCGAGCCGCCGCCCGGCACGTTGCGGATGATGATGGTCGGCTTGCCGGGCAGCTCGCGGCTGAGCGGCCCGACGATGAAGCGGGCCCAAACGTCCGTGCCGCCGCCCTCCTGGAAGGGGATGATCCACTCGATGCGCTTGCCGGCGAAATCGGCGGCCTGAACCGGCCCCGACAAGACGACGGCGGCGCCCAGCGCGGCGACGGTCGATAAAAGCTTCACCATCCTCAATTCCTCCCTGTGGGGTTGTTATGGCCGATGCCTGGGGTCGTTACCCCGATTTCTTCCGCAGCATTCTGTTCAAGCGTTCGCTGTCGACCTCATTCGAAAGTGCTCTCTAAGCGAGCGGCGGCCAGGGTGCAACGACGAGCCGGTCGCAAAACGGCGTCCCGTGGGACGCCTCCGGCTGCCCATCGCGCCACGCTGGCGCTGGCGATCTCGGGGGCATGGTGACAAAGACATCAATCCTTTCTAGAACAAGAATTCTTCCTCCTCAATGAGACGCACGCGTTAAGCGCAAGGGGCTCACCGACCTTCGATGCCTCCAGCGAGCACCTCGATGACAACGCGTCCTCGGCGGAGGGACCGGCCCGGCGCTCGGCAGGCGACGAGCCAGCCTGTCGACCTGACGCAGAGGTTCGATGTCCTGGTCGTCGGCGGCGGCAATGCTGCGCTCTGCGCCGCCATCAGCGCCCGCCGTGCCGGCGCCTCCGTGCTGGTCCTCGAGGCAGCGCCGAAATTCTACCGCGGCGGCAACACGCGTCACACGCGCAACATGCGCTGCGCGCACGACAGCGCGACCGAGATCCTCACCGGCCCCTATTCCGAGGAGGAATTCTGGGAAGATCTTTTGCGGGTCACCGGAGGCGACACGGACGAGCAACTCGCCCGCTTCATGATCCGCGAGTCGAAGGAGGTTCTCGATTGGATCGTCGAGCAGGGCGTGCGCTGGCAGCCTTCGCTCGGCGGCACGCTCAGCCTCGGGCGCACGAACTCGTTTTTCTTAGGCGGCGGCCGCGCCATGCTGAACGCGCTCTACCAAACGGCGGAGCGGCTCGGGGTCGAGATCGTCTATGAGGCGGAGGTCAGGGACCTGACCATCGAGGACGGCACCTTCAAGTCCGCTCGCGTCTCGCACGCAGGCGCCACGGTCGACGTGTCCGCCAAGACCCTGGTCGCCGCGGCCGGCGGGTTCGAGGCCAATATCGAATGGCTCAAGGAGCATTGGGGCGAGGCCGCCGAGAACTTCCTCATCCGCGGCACGCCTTACAACCGCGGCACGATTCTCAAGCTCCTGCTCGACAAAGGCGTGAAGCCGGTCGGCGATCCGACACAGTGCCATGCGGTCGCCATCGACGCACGCGCGCCGCGTTTCGACGGCGGCATCATCACTCGTCTCGATTGCGTGGTCTTCGGCATCGTCGTGAACAAGAACGCCGAGCGCTTCTACGACGAGGGCGAGGACATCTGGCCGAAGCGCTACGCGATCTGGGGGCGCCTCGTCGCGGCGCAGCCCGAGCAGATCGCCTACATCCTCTTCGATGCCAAGTCGCTGAAGCTGTTCATGCCGTCGCTTTATCCGCCGGTCCAGGCCGACACCGTGCGCGAGCTCGCGGACAAGCTCGGCCTCGATGCCGATGCGTTGAACGGGACGGTGAGCGCCTTCAACGCGGCCGTCCAGCCGGGGACCTTCGACGACACCGTGCTCGACGATTGCCGCACGGAAGGACTGACCCCGCCCAAGAGCCACTGGGCGCGCCGGATCGATCAAGCGCCGTTCTACGCCTATCCGGTCCGCCCCGGCATCACCTTCACCTATCTCGGCACGCGCGTCGACCGGCAGGCCCGTATGGTCATGCAGAACGGCGCGCCCGCGGAGAACATGTTCGCGGCGGGCGAGATCATGGCCGGCAACGTGCTCGGCCGCGGCTACGCGGCCGGGATCGGAATGACGATCGGCAGCGTCTTCGGGCGCATCGCCGGACGGGAGGCGGCCGCTCGTGCCATCAACTAGTCTGCTGAACGTGATAGCTCAGGACCCGGCGCATCGGAGCGGGCCCCTCGCCGAGGCCGACCGGCTGATGACGGTGTGCAATTCCTGCCGCTACTGCGAGGGATTGTGCGCCGTGTTCCCGGCCATGGAGATGCGCCGCGCGTTCCCGGATGGCGACCTCAATTACCTGGCCAACCTGTGCCACGGCTGCGGAGCCTGCTACTACGATTGCCAATTCGCCCCGCCGCACGAATTCAACGTCAACGTGCCGAAGGTTCTCGCCGAGGTCCGCAACGACTCGTACCGGTCTTACGTGTGGCCGCGCTGGTGCGCCGGCATGTTCGATCGCAACGGATTGTGGATCAGCATGGTCGCGGCCTTGAGCGTCGCGGCCTTCATCGCCGGTTTTGTCGCCTACCGGGATCCGTCGGTCCTGTTCGGCGTCCATACCGGGCCGGGAGCCTTCTACCGGCTGATGCCGCACAACGCGATGGCCTTCCTGTTCGGCGTCGCTTTTCTCTATGCGATCATCGCCATGATCATGAGCGTCCGCCTATTTTGGCGGAGCATCGCCGAACCGCTCGGCGCCTT
>DASQLE010000292.1:0-3299 GCA_035630175.1 Beijerinckiaceae bacterium | reverse complement strand
CCTTGTCCTTCGTGCGCGCCGGCTACATCGTCGTGTTCCAGGATTGCCGCGGCCGCTACGGCTCGGAGGGCACGTTCACGAAATACCTGTCCGAAGGCGAGGACGGCTACGACACCTGCGCCTGGATCGTCGATCAGCCTTGGTGCAACGGCCGCATCGGCACGATGGGCCTGTCCTACGCCGCGCATACGCAGATGGCGCTCGCCTGCCTCGCCGCGCCGGGCCTCGCCGCGATGGTGGTCGATTCCGGCGGCTTCTCCAACGCCTATCGCGAGGGCATTCGGCAGGGCGGCGCTTTCGAGCTGAAGCAGGCGACCTGGGCCTTCAACAACGCCAAGGAGAGCCCGGAAGCGAAGCGCGACCCGGTCCTGCGCGCCGCGCTCGAGGCGGAGGATATCCGCGCCTGGTTCGCGGCGATGCCGTGGTCGGAAGGGCGCTCCCCGGTGCGGGCCCACCCGGAATACGAGGCTTATCTGCTCGAGCAATGGCGCGCCGGCACCTTCGATGCGTCCTGGCGCAAGGTCGGCCTCTATGCCGAGGGTTTTTACGACAAGATCCCGCCAGTCCCGATCGTCCTCATGTCGAGCTGGTACGACGTCTACGCCAACACGACTTTCGCCAATTACGCGGGCCTCAAGGCAAGCGGGGCAAGGCCGCTGCAGGTGATCATGGGCCCGTGGCTGCACGGCAACCGGCAGTCGACCTTCTCCGGCGATGCCGATTTCGGCTCGTCCGCGCCCATCTCCGGCAACCTGACCACGTCCTGGGCGGGTTTTCGCCGGCGCTGGTTCGATCGATGGCTGAAGGATCGCGACAACGGCGTTGAGGCCGAGCCGACGGCACGCCTGTTCCTGATGGGCGGCGGCAGCGGCGCCAGGACCGAGAGCGGCCGGCTGGACCATGGCGGGCGCTGGATCGAGGCGCCGGATTGGCCCCCGCCGGAGGCGCGTCCGACGCCGTTCTTCCTGCACGGCGATGGGCGGCTCAGCGAGGAGCGCCCAGTGGCCGGCGCGCCGCCGCTCACTTACGATTTCGATCCCGCCGATCCGGTGCCGACGATCGGCGGCCAGCTCACCAGCGGCCAGCCCGTGTTCGAGGGCGGCGGCTTCGACCAGCGCGAGGCGGAGCGCTTCTTCGGCTGCCGCCGCATCGGCCTGCCGCTCTCAGCGCGCCCGGACGTGCTCGCCTTCGAGACCGCGCCGCTGCCCGAGGACGTCGCCGTAGTCGGCCCGATCCGCGTCACGCTGCATGTCGCCTCGGATGCGCCCGACACGGATTTCACCGCCAAGCTGATCGACGTCTATCCGCCGAGCGCGGATTACCCCGGCGGCTATGCGCTGATCCTCAGCGACGGCATCATCCGCTGCCGCTACCGCACATCGTTCGAGCGGCCGGAGCCGATCGTGCCCCGGGAGGTGTTCGAGGTGACGATCGAGGCCTTTCCCACGGCCAATCTCTTCGCCCGCGGCCACCGCATCCGGCTCGACGTCTCCTCGTCGAACTTTCCGAAGTTCGACGTCAATCCGAACACGGGCGCTCCGGAGGGGACCGGGCGCGCCCGCGCGGTCGCCCGCAACACGGTCTATTGCGATGCGAGCCGCGCATCGCATGTGGTGCTGCCGCTGGTGCCGGCCGGCAGCCTGACGCTCTACCGGAGGCCCGGCGGCTAGGCGGCCAGCTTGCCTGAGCTCTTGCCGGCGTGCGTCGCGATCGCGTCCATCAAGGGCGGCGACAGGCAGTCATACGGCTCGAGCCCGAGCTCCTTGAGCCTGGACCTGACCTCGCCCATGCGCTGCGGCGGGAAGCCCGACTCGATGATCGAGGACACGAAGGCGGCGAATTCCGGTGCCGCCGCGCCGCTCTCTTGGAACAGCTCGGGATGGATGAAATCCAATCCATAGAAGGGGTGGTTCTTGTTCTCGATGCGGCCGTACAGGTGCACGCCGCACGCGGTGCAGGCGTATCGCTGGATCGTCGCGCTGGCGTCGACGACCTTCAGCTTCTGCTCGTTCGCCACCACCCGCACGTTGTCTCGCGGGACCACCGCCACGACCGAGAAAAGGGCTCCGGACGGCTTCCAGCATTTCGAACAGCCGCAGGCGTGGTTATGAGCGACCTGTCCGCGGATCTCGACCTTGACCGGATCTTGCGCGCATTTGCAGACGAGCGTTCCTCCGGCGAAGTTGCTCCCTCCGGGCTTCACGCCTTGATCGATGGACGGATGAAGCGCGATCGTGCCAGCCATGGTTCCCTCCCAGGTGATTGAATGTGCAGCGGTTCGCCGGCGAGCTAGCGCAAGGTCATCGACGAGGGGCGGACGGCATTCCGACGAACGCGTCGCGATCTCTCTCCGGCGGGTTTACGCGAGCGTGTCTGAAGAGCTGCCTTCGCTCCTCTCTCCTCGGCCCTTCACCCATGCTGGCGCTGCCAGCGTGCCAGCAGCCCCGACGCTACTGCCGTATTGGGAAGGACGCCATAGAAATTTTGGCCGGATTGCGCTAGAGTGGCGCGAGCATCGACGCGGCGCAGCACCGGTTGGGCGGCAGCCGGCGCCGCGGCTGAGACCCGCCTCAGATGCTCCAAGCCGGATTGCCGGCCCGGCGCCCTCCGGGAGCCGGCGGCGGGCAAGATCGCTGGAGGAAGCCGTCATGAGCCGTCGACCTGCAAGACCGATCCTCGCTGCGCTGGCGATGCTGGCGGGGATAGGCGTCGCGACGACCGTGCGGGCCCAGAGCGAAGAAGCTTGGCATGGGTTTCGCGGCGACGTGTTCGGCGACCGCCTCATCCGCGAGAACTCGCCGCTGCTGCAATTGACGGCGCCGCCGCGGGCGGAGGACGCCGCGATGGTGCCGATCGAGCTCAGCGCCGCGCTGCCGCCCGGCGACCCGCGCACCATCGCCAAGATCACCCTCATCGTCGACGAGAACCCGGCCCCGGTCGCCGCCAGCTTCCGGCTCGGTCCCGACCGGCGCGAGGCGCAGCTCTCGACCCGCCTACGGGTGAATGCCTATTCGTTCGTCCGGGCGGTCGCCGAGACGAGCGACGGCGAACTCCACATGACGGCGCGCTACGTGAAGGCGGCGGGAGGCTGCTCGGCGCCGGCCCTGAAGGACCACGACGAGTCCGTGGCGAGGCTCGGCGAGACTCGGCTGCGCGCGCTCGCGGAGGGGGGCGGGTCGAGCTCTGGCCGGGCCCAGCTGATGATCCGTCATCCGAACTATTCCGGGCTGCAGATGAACCAGATCACGCGGCATTACATCCCGGCGAAGTTCGTCGAGCACATCGTGGTGAGACAGGGC
>DASQLE010000291.1:0-2916 GCA_035630175.1 Beijerinckiaceae bacterium | reverse complement strand
CCATATCTATATCGGCTCGCTCGGCATGGAGGGCGCCTACGACGCCATGGGCAGCGGCGAGGTCGATCTCGCCTGGGCGCGAGCGCATCACAGCGTCTGGGTCGAGGAGGAGCAGGCGCGCAACGCGAGCGGTCCTCAGCTCAAGGGTCGCGCCGTCCCGGCGGAATAGTCTCACTCCGCCGTCATTCCGGGGCGCGGAAGCTTGAGCCCGGAACCCACGATTGGCCGCCGCGCTTGTCCGTGGGTTCCGGGTTTTTCGCTTGGCGAAGCCCCGCAATGACGATGACAAGGATTGACGGGCCGCATGCGCATCATCGGGCTGGCCGGGTGGAGTGGGGCGGGCAAGACGACGCTCCTCGTCAAGCTCATCCCCGAGTTCACGCGCCGCGGCCTCACGGTCTCGACCGTCAAGCACGCGCACCACGCCTTCGACGTCGACGAGCCCGGCAAGGATTCGTTCGAGCACCGTCGCGCCGGCGCCAGCGAAGTGCTGGTCGCCTCGGGCCGGCGCTGGGCGCTCGTGCACGAGCTGCGGCAGGAGGACGAGCCGGCCCTTGCCGACCTCCTCGGCCGGCTGTCGCCGGTCGACTTGGTCGTGGTCGAGGGCTTCAAGGCCGAGCGCCATCCCAAGATCGAGGTGCATCGGGCGGCGAACGGCAAGCCGTTCCTGTTCGGCGCGGTGCCGAATGTGGTCGCCGTCGCCGCCGATTGCGCCATTCCCCAAGCGCTGGTTCCGGTCGTGTCTCTCGATGATATTGCCGCCATCACCGAGCAGGCTTTGACCCTTTCGCGACCCTTGGGCGACGTCATGGCCGACCTCAAGGCGTCTCGCGCGGGTTGACGCAGCAGCCGTGAGGCTCGACAGGGTCGCCTCCATCGACCAGCATCGAGGCCATGGCTCAGCTCTCCAACGACTGCTTCGCCTTCGGCGGCGCGCTCCTGTCGCTCGATGCGGCGCGCACCCTCATACACGAGAGATTGTCGCCCTGTGTCGGCACGGAGGTGCTGCCGCTCCTCGACGCGGATGGCCGCGTGCTGGCGGAGGATGTCGCCGCGCCCCTCGACCTCCCCCCGTTCGACAATGCCGCGGTCGACGGATACGCGGTGCGGTTCGCCGATCTGCGGCCGGGCAGTGAAACCGCGCTGCCGGTCGTCGGGCGGATCGCCGCCGGCGCCGCGCCGGTCGAGGCGCCTGCCGCGGGCACGGCGTTGCGCATCTTCACTGGCGCGCCCATGCCGCCGGACTTCGATACCGTGTTCATGCAGGAGGACGTGCGGAGCGAGGCCGGCCAGGTGCGCCTGCCGAGCGGGCTGAACCGAGGCGCCAACCGGCGCCTCGCTGGCGAGGACATCAGCCGCGGCGAGCGCGCCATGACTGCGGGAACGGACCTGACGCCGCGCCACATCGGCCTTCTCGCCGCGCTCGGCCTGTCGCAGGTCGCCGTGCGCCGGCGCCTCCGCGTCGCCGTGTTCTCGACCGGCGACGAGATCGTCTCCCCGGGCGACCCTCTCGGCGACGCCAAGATCTACGACGCGAACCGCTTCATGCTGCAGGCGCTCCTCGCACGGCTTGCTTGCACGGTGACGGATCTCGGCATCCTGCCCGACGACCGCGGCACCGTCGCGCGGGCGTTGTCGGACGCCGCCGCCAATCACGATCTCCTCATCACCTCCGGGGGCGTGTCGACGGGCGAGGAGGACCACGTCAAGGCTGCCGTCGAGAGCGCCGGCGGTCTTTCCTTCTGGCGTCTCGCCATCAAGCCGGGGCGGCCGGTGGCCATGGGCGTCGTCAACGGCACGCCTTTCATCGGCCTGCCGGGCAATCCGGTCGCCGTGTTCGTCACCTTCGCGCATGTGGCGCGGGCGTTGATCGCGCGTTTGTCGGGCGCAGCGTTCGAGGAACCGCCGACCTTCGCCGTGCGCTCGGCTTTCACCTATCGCAAGAAGGAGGGGCGGCGCGAATATGTGCGAGTCAGCGTAACGGCGGGGCAGGGCGGGCTTGAGGCGCGCAAGCATCCGCGCGAGGGCGCCGGCATCCTTACCTCGCTGACAGAGAGCGACGGCCTCGTCGAGCTGCCCGAGGCGGTGACGACGGTCAAGCCGGGCGACGAGGTCGGCTTTCTCCCTTATGCGGTTCTGCGTTAGACGCTCAGCCGTTGCGCGGGCGCGGATTGCCCGACCAGTTCTCGCCGACGAGGTTGTGGCCGGGATCGCCGACGCGGACGCCGGACGTCGAGTAGACCTCGTAGGCGGGGCGCTGCGTCGTATCGAGGATCAGCGCCGCGCCGACGCCGAGAACGATCGCGACGAGAATCGCACTCAGGATCACCTTCATCGCTTCCTCCGAATTTGTCTTGCCGCGATTGTGGATGAAGACGCGAGAGCCTTCAAGGTCCGATCGAGCCGTGCAGCGCCAGCAGGCGCTCCGCGTCCCCGAGATCCTCCGGCGTATTGGCGTTGAAGAAGGGATCGACCGGCTCGGTCGGCCAGCCGGCATGGGCGATGCCGTGGCGCGCCGTCCAGCGATCGATCTTGCGCAGGTCCTCGATGACGAGCGCGTGGCGGAGATCCGCGCGCAGCGCGACCGGCCAGAGAGCGTCGACCGGATGCGCCTGCCCGCCCGACTCGGCGCAGGCGAGCGGCACGCCGGCGGTCGCCCGCGCAGCGTGCAGCCGGGCCACGAGATCGCCCGGCAGGAACGGCGAATCCGCCGCCCCGCTCGCCACCCATTGGAGCCCGGGTCGGTGCGCGGCCGACCAGTCGAGGGCGGCGAGGATGCCGGCGAGCGGCCCCGCAAAGCCCGGCACGTCGTCGGCAACCACAGGCAGCCCAAGATCGGCGAAGCGCGCCGGATCGCCGTTGGCGTTGACGATCAGCCCGTCGCATTGCGGCGCCAGGCGTTCGACGACGCGCTCG
>DASQLE010000290.1:0-5836 GCA_035630175.1 Beijerinckiaceae bacterium | reverse complement strand
ACGGGTGGCCCTCGACCTCGACGATCTCGGGCAGGAGTCCGTCCGGCGCCAGGCCGGAGACGATCATGCCTTGGTCCTCGAGCCGGTCGCGATAGGCCATGTTGACCTCGTAGCGGTGACGGTGGCGCTCGCTGATCTCCGTCGTGCCGTAGATCTCGGCGACCCGGCTGCCCTGGCGCAGGCGCGCCGGATAGGCGCCGAGGCGCATCGTGCCGCCGAGATCGCCGTTGGCGGCGCGCGTCTCGAGCTCGTTGCCCTTGAGCCATTCGGTGAGGAGGCCGACGACCGGCTCGGGCGTCGGGCCGAACTCGGTCGAGTTGGCCTCCTTGACGCCGGCCAGGGAGCGCGTCGCCTCGATGACAGCCATCTGCATGCCGAAGCAGATGCCGAAATAGGGGATTTCCCGCTCGCGGGCATAGCGGGCCGCCTGGATTTTTCCTTCCGCCCCGCGCTGGCCGAATCCGCCCGGCACCAGGATGCCGTGCACCCCCTCGAGAAACGGGGCCGGGTCCTCGCGCTCGAACACCTCGCTCTCGATCCAATCGAGATGGACCTTGACCTTGTTGGCGATGCCGCCGTGGTGCAGCGCCTCGATGAGGGATTTGTAGGCGTCCTTGAGGCCCGTGTATTTGCCGACGACGGCGATCGAGACCTCGCCTTCCGGGTTGCGGACGCGCCGCGAGATGGTGTGCCAGCGCGACAGATCGGGCGGCGGCCCGCCCTCGACCCCGAAGGCGGCCAGCACCTCCGTGTCGAGGCCGGCGGCGTGATAGGCGAGCGGCACGTCGTAGATGGAGGCGGCGTCGCGGGCCTCGATGACGGCGCTTTCACGGACGTTGCAGAAGAGGCCGAGCTTGCGGCGCTCCTCGGGCGGGATGGCGCGGTCCGTCCGGCACAGGAGGATATCGGGCTGGATGCCGATCGAGCGCAGCTCGGCCACCGAATGCTGCGTCGGCTTGGTCTTCAGCTCACCGGCGGACGGGATGTAGGGCAGCAGTGTCAGATGGACGTAGAGGACGCTGTCGCGCGGCAGGTCGTTGCCGAGCTGGCGGATGGCCTCGAAGAAGGGCAGGCCCTCGATGTCGCCGACGGTGCCGCCGATCTCGACGAGCACGAAGTCGTAACCCTCGTTGCCGTCGCGCACGAAGTCCTTGATGGCGTTGGTGACGTGCGGGATGACTTGGATGGTGGCGCCGAGATAGTCGCCGCGCCGCTCCTTCGTGATGATGTCGAGATAGATGCGCCCGGTGGTGATGTTGTCCTGCCGCGTCGCCGGCACGCCCGTGAAACGCTCGTAATGGCCGAGATCGAGGTCGGTCTCGGCGCCGTCGTCGGTGACGAAGACCTCGCCGTGCTGGGTCGGGCTCATCGTCCCCGGGTCGACGTTGAGGTAGGGATCGAGCTTGCGCAGGCGCACCTTATAGCCGCGCGCCTGCAGGAGCGCCCCGAGGGCTGCCGAAGCGAGGCCTTTGCCGAGGGAGGACACCACGCCGCCGGTGATGAAAATATACCGCGTCATGGGGCCTCACCCTTACAGGAGGCTGCCGGCTCGCGAAAGGGCGAACCGGCGCCTGCCGCCTTCGTCCACAGGACCTGTTCGCGAGGGCATGACCGGGCCGTGTCCGGCCGAACGGCTCTTGCGATCGGAATACGCATCCCAAAAAGAAAGAGGGCCGGTCAAAACCGGCCCTCGGTTGTCAGCGCGACTGCGGCACGGCGGGCTCGGCCGGCGCCGCGGGGGCGGGCACCGTCCCGCCGGGAGCCGGCGGCGCGCCGCCCTGCCCCGCCTGACCGCCCTGCATGCGCTGAAGCTGCTCGAGAAGGCCGGGCCCCTGGCCGCCCGGAGCCGGACTCGGCTGATCGCTCGCCGCCGGCGGGGCAGCCGTGTCGAGGATCGAGCGCGGCGCCCGATTCTGGGTCGCCATCCAGGAGAGGACCATGCTCGTCAGAAAGAAGACGGTGGCCAAAACTGCGGTGGCGCGGGTGAGCGCGTTGGTCTGCCCGCGCCCGGTCATGAAGCCGGACACGCCGCCGCCGCCGCCTCCGCCGAGCCCGAGCCCGCCTTCGGAGCGCTGCAGGAGGACCACGCCGATCAGCGCCAGGACGATGATCAGGTGGATGATGATGACGACCGTCTGCATGGCCTGACAAAAACCTCAAGGCGGCCAAGCCCCGAGGCCGGCCGCTCGCGTCTGTTCAAGGGATCGAATTCGGCGCGCGTCTAGCACAGGTGGTGCGCCGGAGCCAAGGCGGCAAGCCGCACGAACCTATTCGGCGGCTTGCTGCCCTGTGGCAAGCACTCCTTCAGCCAAGCCACGGAGATAAGAGCCGGCCTCGCCTGTTCCAACTCGTGATCTGACGGACAGGACCTCGATGCCGACAGGCCGTCCGTCGGCATCGTAGTCGACCAGGATGCCGTCCGCGACCTCCTCCGTGCGAGCCACGTCTGCCCCAGAGATGGCGACATAGGCGGCATCGGCCTCCGGATCGATGGAAATGCTGGGATTCCAAGAGGTCATCGTGCTTTGTGCTCTGTCTCATCCCGGGCCGCATTCCGATCCGGAAAGGCCGTCACGACACGGCACTCCTCCGCCGACGACCAGCATACTACCACGCGGAGCACGCGATTGCCCATCTGGGGAATGGCTCGGTACAGGCGCTCGAGGGCCGCGTCATGCGGATCGGGATCGCGCCTTTGCGGCTGCATGACGGTCGCCTCGACCCATTCGACAGAGGATGCGCCGGCGCTCCAGCTGCTCCAGCGCATGCTGCGTGAGCACGATCTTCATCGGTGTGTCATACCCAGCCTGAGCGGAGCGAAGCGGAGGTTAAGGACACGCGCGGCGCTCCTGGGTCTCCTTCCCTGCGCTTCGTGCCGCCGGGGACGACACTCAGCCGAGATAAGCGCCGGCGATGCCGAGGAAGTCGGCGGCGGCGAGGCTGGCGCCGCCGACCAAGGCGCCGTCGACATTCGCGACGAACAGCAGCTCGCCCGCATTGGACGGCTTCACGGAGCCCCCGTAGAGGATCCGGACGCGGTTCTGCTGGGCCTTGCCGACGAGGCCTTCCAGCTCGGTGCGGATGCGGGCATGCACCTCGGCGACATCGGCCGGCGTCGGCGTCAGGCCGGTGCCGATGGCCCAGACCGGCTCGTAGGCGACCACGAGATCGGCCGCCGTCGCCGCCTCCGGCACCGAGCCGCGCAATTGCCGCCCCACGACCGCGAGGGTCTTGCCGGCCTCGCGCTCCTCGCGCGTTTCGCCGATGCAGACGACCGCGACGAGTCCGGCCCGGTGCGCGGCTTCGGCCTTGGCGCGCACGTCGGCATCCGTCTCGCCGTGATACTGGCGGCGCTCGGAATGGCCGACGATCACATGCGTGGCGCCGAGGTCGGCGAGCATCTCGGCCGCGATATCGCCCGTATAGGCGCCGGAGGACTTGGCGTGGCAGTCCTGCCCGCCGACCGCGATGCCGGAGCCGAGCGCTTCATACGCGAAGCTCCCGATCAGCGTCGCGGGAGGGCATACGAGAAGGTCGGCCTTGGCTTTCAAGCCGGCCGTGTAGCCCTGCTTGATCTCGCCGAGGACGGTCGCCGACCCCTTGAGCCCGTTCATCTTCCAGTTGCCCGCCACCAGCGGACGCGGCCGATCGACGCCCATAGGCTCCCCCTCCCGGTTTCCCGCGACCTAGCAGAGCCTCGCCGAACCGACAATGCGCCGGCCTCGAGGCCCTTTCGCGCCCGTGGATCACCCTGCTTTTTGCTCGGGTCGATCAAATGCAGGAACGTGATCCTTTCCTATAATTCGAGCATGATGGTCATCCGAAAAGTCGATCCACTTTTCGGCATCATGCCCGGGGTCTTTCCCCGGCAGGCCGCTTCGGCTATCGCCGGAGCCTCGGCGAGAACGTGGGACGCGCATGCTCAGGGGAATCAATAAACTCGGCAGGAGCTGGATCGGCAAAGCCGTGGTCGCGGTGCTGTTCGGCTTTCTCATCCTCAGCTTCGCGATCTGGGGCATCGGCGACATCTTCCGGGGCGCCGTGCGCACGGACGTGGCGAGCGTCGGCGATGTCGGCGTCTCGGCGGACGCCTACCGCAACGCCTATCAGAACGAGGTGCAGCGCCTCGCCCGGCAGACCCGGCAGAGCATCTCGCCGGAACGGGCGCGGGCGCTCGGCATCGACACGCAGGTCCTCGGCCGCCTCATCACCGAGGCGGCGCTCGACCAGAAGGCGCGCAACCTCGGGCTGGAGGTCTCGAACGAGCTCGTCGCCAAGACCATCACCGACGACCCGAACTTCCGGGGGCCGAGCGGCCGCTTCGAGCGCTCGCGCTTCGACGAGGTGCTGTTCTCCAACAGCCTCAACGAATCCACGTATGTGCGCGAGCAGCGCTCGGTGATCGCCCGCCTGCAGCTCGCCGAAGCGATCACCGGCGCCCTGCCCGTTCCCGCCGCCCTGCGCGAGGCGGTGCATCGCTACAGCGCCGAGCGCCGCGCCGCCGACATCCTCGTTCTGCCGGCGAGCCTCGTCGGCGAGGTCGCGGCGCCGACCGAGGAGCAACTGAAGACCTTCTTCGGGGAGCGCCAGGCCAGCTTCCGGGCGCCGGATTACCGGGCCGTCAGCGCGCTCGCGGTCGACCCGGAGGCGATCGCCAAGCCCGACGGCGTCACCGAGGACGAGGCTCGTCGGCGCTACGACGAGGTCAAGGCGAGCCGCTTCGGCTCGCCCGAGCGGCGCACGATTGAGCAGATCGTCTTCCCGACGCCCGAGGCGGCCGACACTGCCGCCGCGCGCCTCGCCGAGGGCGCCGCCTTCGAGGCGGTCGCGGGCGAGAACAACATCGATCCCAAGAGCCTCGAGCTCGGCACCTTCGCCATGAGCGAAATGGTCGACCCGATCGTGGCCGAGGCGGCGTTCGCGCTGCCGGAGGGCGGCGTCAGCAAGCCGCTTCTCGGGCGGTTCGGCAACGTCATCGTGCGGGTGACGAAGGTGCAGCCGGAAAGCGTCAAGCCGTTCGAGGAGGTCGCGGCCGAGATCAGGCGCAACGTCGCCGTCGAGCGCGCTCGCGGCCAGATCGATACCCTGCACGACGAGATCGAGGATATGCGCGCCTCCGCCCAGCCCTTGAGCGAGGTGGCGCGCCAGAAGGGGCTGCCGCTCGTCTCCGTCCCGGCGGTCGACCGCAGCGGCCGCGACAAGGCCGGCAACCCGGTTCAAACGCTGCCCGAGCGCGACGCCCTGATCACGGCCGCCTTCAACTCCGATATCGGCGCCGACAACGAGCCCCTGCGCACCCGCGCCGGCGGCTATGTCTGGTACGAGGTGACCGGCGTCGAGGCGGCGCGCGACCGGAGCCTCGACGAGGTGCGCGACGAGGCGGCGGCGCAATGGCGCGCGGAGCAGCTCTCGCGGCAGCTCGGCGAGCGGGCGCGCGCGATCGTCGAGCGGCTCGACAAGGGCGAGACCTTGCAGGCCATCGCCGGCGGGTTCGGCTTGCAGGCGCAATCCGTCACCGAGCTCGCCCGCGCCGCGTCCAAGGACGATGTCCCGGCCGACGTCGTGAACCGTATCTTCGCGACGCCCGTCGGCAAGGCGGCGAGCGCCGCCGCCGGCGACGACAGGCGCATCGTCTTCAAGGTGGCGAGCGCCACCGTGCCGCCTTTCGTCACCTCGACGGGCGAGGCCGAGCGCGTCGCCGAGCAGCTCCGTATCATCCTCAGCGACGACCTTATCGGCCAGTACATCGCCCAATTGCAGAAGGATCTCGGCGTCTCGATCAACCAGCAGAACGTGCGCCGGGCGATCGGCGGCGAGAGCTGACGGTGATCGTCGA
>DASQLE010000289.1:0-2995 GCA_035630175.1 Beijerinckiaceae bacterium | reverse complement strand
CGCGCGGCGGCAGATCGTAGAGATCCTTGTCCATCGCCTGGCCGGGATCGATCTTGTTGATGATGCCGTCGAGACCGGCCATCAGCAGCGCCGCGAAGCCGAGATAGGGATTGCACAGCGGATCGGGGAAGCGGACCTCGACGCGCTTGGCCTTCGGATTGGTCGTGTACGGAATGCGGCACGACGCCGAGCGGTTGCGCGCCGAATAGGCGAGCAGCACCGGCGCCTCGTAGCCCGGCACCAAGCGCTTGTAGGAGTTCGTGGACGGGTTGGTAAAGGCGTTGAGCGCCTTGGCGTGCTTGATGATGCCTCCGATATACCAGAGGCATTCCTGGCTGAGATCTGCGTATTTGTTGCCGGCGAAGACCGGCTTGCCACCGCTCCAGATCGACTGGTGCACGTGCATGCCGGAGCCGTTGTCGCCGTAGACCGGCTTCGGCATGAAGGTGGCCGTCTTGCCGTAGCTCTGGGCGACGTTGTGGATGCAGTATTTGTAGATCTGCAGATGGTCGGCCATGAGCACGAGGGTGTCGAACTTCATGCCGAGTTCGTGCTGGGCGCTCGCCACCTCGTGGTGGTGCTTCTCGACCTTGACGCCCATGGCCGCCATGGCGGCGAGCATCTCGCCGCGCATGTCCTGCGCCGAATCCTGCGGCGGCACCGGGAAGTAGCCGCCCTTGATCTGGACGCGGTGGCCGAGATTGCCGCCCTCGTAAGGAGTGTCGCCGTTGGTCGGCAGCTCGATGCTGTCGAGCTGGAACCCGGTATTGTACGGGTCCGCCATGAAGCGGACGTCGTCGAAGATGAAGAACTCGGCCTCCGGGCCGACATAGATGGTGTCGCCGACGCCGGTCGATTTCAGGTAGGCCTCGGCCTTCTTGGCCATGCCGCGCGGGTCGCGGCTGTACGGCTCCCCAGTCGCCGGCTCGAGGATATCGCACACGATCGACAGGGTCGGCGCCGAGAAGAACGGATCGAGGCAGGCTGTCGCCGGATCCGGCATGAGGGTCATGTCGGATTCGTTGATCGCCTTCCAGCCGGCGATCGAGGAGCCGTCGAACATGACGCCGTCTTCGAACACTTCCGCGTCGATGATCGACACGTCGAAGGTGACGTGCTGCCACTTGCCGCGCGGATCGGTGAAGCGGAAGTCGACGTATTTGACGTCGTTGTCCTTGATCGCCTTGAGCACGTCGTTGGCGGTCTTCATGCCTGGTCCTCTTCTTTCCCTGTTATGAGAGCCGCTGGCCGGACGGCCGCGGCGGCGAGATCACGATGCGCCTGCTCGAGTCGACCAAAGCGCTTGAACGTGATCGATTCCAAAAGCTCGAGCATGATGTTCATCCGAAAAGCCTGCACCCGGACGAGATCCGGGTGTGGTGCCATCCTCGGAACAAGTCCGAGGACAAGCTTTTCGGCATCATGCTCATGCCGGGCGTCAGATCGCGTCCGTGCCGGTCTCGCCGGTGCGGATGCGGATCGCTTCCTCGACGCTCGATACAAAAATCTTGCCATCGCCGATGCGGCCCGTCAGCGCCGCCTTGCGGATCGCCTCGACGGCGCTCTCGACCATGTCGTCGCCGAGCACGATCTCGAGCTTCACCTTGGGGAGGAAATCGACGACGTATTCGGCCCCCCGGTAAAGCTCCGTGTGGCCCTTTTGACGGCCGAAGCCCTTCGCCTCGATGACCGTGATGCCCTGCAGGCCGACCTCCTGGAGAGCCTCTTTGACTTCGTCGAGCTTGAAAGGCTTGATGACGGCTTCGATCTTCTTCATCACGGAATCCGCTGGCGTGGCGGGTGGCATGGCGGGATCGCCTGATCCCGGCGCTGCAGCCTGTGCGCACCGGGCGGAGAAACCGGGCTCCGCTCCCAATCGGGCGGGGCTTTCGACGCTCTTAGCATCATGCCAAGCTTGCTTCCATCGGCTTTTCGCGCGTCGCCGCCCTATTTTGCCTACGACGTGGGCAGAAAGCGTCTAAAATTGGTGCAATTGCTGTCGTTGCAGGCAGACGTGATGGAGCGCTCTGCTCATGGGTGAGTCAATCGCGCCCCTTCTCCTCACGAATGCGGATATGCGCGAGGCCGACGCGCGCACGATGGCGGCCGGCACGCCAAGCTACACGCTCATGACCCGCGCTGGCGCAGCGGTGGCCGAGGCAGCCGTCGCGATGGCCGGCGGCCCCGGGCCGGGCGGCATCCTTGTCGTTTGCGGGCCGGGCCATAATGGCGGCGATGGTCTCGTAGCGGCTCGCCTTCTTGCCGAGCACGGGCACGAGGTTGCCGTTGCGCTGCTCGGCCCGGCCGAGCGCACGCGCGGCGACGCGGCGCGCGCCCTCTCCGAATGGCGCGGCCCGCTCGTCGCCGCCGACGCGATCACGCCGGCGCGGGCCGGGCTCGTCGTCGACGCCTTGTTCGGCAGCGGCCTCGACCGTGATCTCGAGGATCTGCCCCGCGGCGTCGTCGAGCGCCTCAACGCGGCGCGCCGGCCGATCCTCGCCGTCGACATGCCGTCCGGCATCGACGGCGACACCGGCGCCGTGCGCGGGGCTGCCGTCCGGGCGGCGCGCACCGTCACCTTCGCGGCGAGGAAGCCTGGGCACCTCCTCCATCCGGGACGGGCCCATTGCGGCCCGGTCACGGTCGCCGACATCGGCATCACGGAAGCAACGGTCGCCGAACTCGGCAGCCGCACCTTCGTCAACCGGCCGGAGCTGTGGCGGAAGGGCTTCCCGCAGCCGGAAGCAAGCGGCCACAAATACGGCCGCGGCCACGCCCTCGTGCTGTCGGGCGACGCGGCCCACACCGGCGCCGCGCGGCTCGCCGCGCGCGGCGCCCTGCGCGCCGGCGCCGGTCTCGTCACGCTCGCCTCGCCGACGGACGCACTCGCCGTCAACGCCTCGCAACTCACCGCCGTGATGCTGCGCCCCTGCGACGGGCCGGAGGAGCTTGCCGCTATCCTGTCCGATGCGCGCATCAACGCGGTCGCGCTCGG
>DASQLE010000288.1:0-2320 GCA_035630175.1 Beijerinckiaceae bacterium | reverse complement strand
AACCGGCCCATCACCCTGATGCGCTGTCCGACCGGCCAGCAGAAGAAGTGCTTCTACCAGCGCCATGCCGGCTCGGGCGTGCCGCCCGAGCTCGGCGAGGTGGCGATCTCCGGCTTCGAGCAGTCCGGCGCCTATCTCTTCATCAAGGACGCCAAAGGGCTCGTCGCCCTGGTGCAGATGGGCGTCCTCGAGATGCATCCCTGGGGCGCGCGCGTCGACCGGCCCGAGCGGCCGGACCGCGTCATCTTCGACCTCGATCCGGGCGAGGGCCTCGGCTTCCCCGAGGTGGTCGCAGCGGCGGGCGACGTGCGCGGCGCGCTCGCCGATCTCGGGCTCGTCAGCTTCGTCAAGACCACCGGCGGCAAGGGCCTGCACGTGGTCGTCCCCCTCGAACGTCGGCACGAATGGCGCGAGGTCAAAGCCTTCGCCAAACGCGTCGCCGAGACAATGGCGGCCGGCGCCCCGAACCGCTTCCTGACCCGCATCGCCAAGGCCGAGCGGCGCGGCCGCATCTTCATCGACTACCTGCGCAACGACCCGACCTCGACCGCGGTGGCGCCCTATTCGACGCGCGCCCGCGCCGGCGCTCCGGTCGCTATGCCGGTCGCCTGGGACGAGCTGTCGCCCGAGCTCGAGCCGGCCTCGTTCACCGTCAACACGGTGCCTGGCATCGTCAGGGACCGCCGCGCGGACCCCTGGGCCGAGATCGGCACGGTGCGCCAGCGCCTGCCGTCCTGACGGAGCCCGCCCGGCTCGGCCCTGTCCTTGCGCAGGGAAGCCTCGCCGGTATGGTGGCACCGACTTGTCTTCCAGGCAGCCGGCTGACTTAACTCAACGACCAGCCGACGAGGGAGCCGCCATGAAGCTCGCCTATCCGAAAGAAAGCCTTTCGGTTCATCCGCCGTCCCTTTATCCGGGCTACGTTTCGACCGTGAAGCGTGCTCCCGTGCGACCCCTCGTCGTCCTGCCCCACACGTTGTCGGAGCTGACCGGCCCCGTCTACGGGCATGATACGGTGCGCCCCGAGGACACCGACCTGACGCGCCAGCATGCCGGCGAGCCGCTCGGCGAGCGCATCATCGTCACCGGCCGGGTCGTCGACGAAGACGATCGTCCGGTGCCGAACACTTTGATCGAGGTCTGGCAGGCGAACGCGGCAGGCCGTTACATCCATGTGGCCGACCAGCACGATGCGCCGCTCGACCCGAATTTTAGCGGCGCTGGCCGGGTCGTCACCGATGCGGACGGCCGCTACCGCTTGGTCTCGATCAAGCCGGGGGCCTATCCGTGGCGAAACCACCAGAACGCGTGGCGGCCGGCGCATATCCATTTCTCGCTGTTCGGCCCCTCGTTCCTGTCGCGGCTGGTGACGCAGATGTATTTTCCCGGCGATCCGCTCTTCGCCTACGACCCGATCTTCCAGTCGATTCCGGATTCGGCGGCGCGCGAGCGCCTGATCTCGACCTTCGATCTCGAGACGACGCAGCCGGAATGGGCGCTCGGCTACAGGTTCGACATCGTGCTGCGCGGCCGCAGCGCAACGCCCTTCGAGGAACCGCATGACGACTGAGGACAACGGCGCGGCGCGGCGCGGGGTCACGCCGTCGCAGACGGTCGGCCCTTTCTTTCACTACTGCCTGACGCCGAACGCTTACGGCTATGCCGAGGTCGTCACGGACGACCTCTTGACCGAAGATGCGGCCGGCGAGCGCATTCGCATCGAAGGGCGCGTGTTCGACGGCGACGGGCAACCGATCACCGACGCCATGATCGAGATCTGGCAGGCGGACGGGGAGGGGCGCTACGCCAGCCCGGCGGACACCCGCGTCCGCCCGAACACGCGCTTCAAGGGATTCGGGCGCTCCGCTTGCAACAGCGAGGGCGGCTATCGCTTTACGACGGTGAAGCCGGGCTCTGTCCCAGGCCCGGACGGCCGTGCTCAGGCGCCGCACGTCAATGTCGGCATCTTCGCGCGCGGCCTGCTCAAGCGGCTGTTCACGCGCATCTATTTCGCCGATGAAGCCGCCAACGCGGGCGATCCGATCCTGGCGCTGGTGCCGGAGGATGCGCGCGCGACCCTTATCGCCCGACGGAGGGACGGCGAGCCGACCTACACGTTCGACATTCATCTTCAGGGCAAGAACGAAACCGTGTTCTTCGAGGCTTGATCACGTCGCGAGGGGACGCTGCCGATGCGCACGCAGGTGGGGATCGTCGGAGCCGGGCCGGCCGGCCTGCTCCTGTCCCATCTCCTCCATCTCGAGGGGATCGATTCGGTGATCCTCGAGAACCGTGGCCGCGCCTATATCGAGGAGCGCAT
>DASQLE010000287.1:0-2460 GCA_035630175.1 Beijerinckiaceae bacterium | reverse complement strand
CGGCGATCTGGCGGACGAGCGTGGCGGTGATGGGGCGGACTGCGGGCGAAGCCGGCAGGATGACCGTCTGCACTTCGGGCGCCATGGTTTCGTTCATGGCGGCCATCCCCATCTCGTAATCGAGATCGGTGCCGTCGCGGACGCCGCGGATAATGGTCGTCGCGCCGTGGCGCCGGGCGGCTTCGACGGCGAGGCCATCGAAGGTGACGACCTCGAGCGCGGTCCCCTCCCCGGCCGCCAGCGGGCCGCACACCTCGCGCAGCATGGCGGCGCGCTCGTCGGCGGAGAACATCGGCGCCTTGCCGGGATGGACGCCGATGGCGATCACCAGCCGGTCGACAAGCCGGCAGGCATGGCGCACGACATCGACATGGCCGAGGGTGACGGGATCGAAGCTGCCGGTATAAAGCGCGGTGCGGGCCATGCGCCTCGGTAGCGCGCCCCCCGGCCGAGAGCAAGACGTGCGGCAGCGCACAGATTTGCCATGGCGGCCCGCCCAGCTTGCGCTCCTCGCCGCTTCACGGGAGGTTGCCGTGGCCCTTGCCAAGCTCGCCCTGACCGCTCTTGCCGCCACGGCTCCGCTCAATGCGGGAGCACTCGCGCAGATTCCGCCGACCGCGACCGAAGCGCGGTCCTATCGCGGGCTCCATTCGGCCACGACCCGCGGCGATCTGGACGAGGTCGTCCAACTCGTCATGGCCGGCATCGACGTCAACGCCCGCGACGGCAACGGCCGCACGCCGCTGCATGTGGCGGCCTTCCGCGGCGACGCCGCCGTCGTGCGCGCCCTTCTCGCCGGCAAGGCCGACCCCAACCTCCTCGACCGGCAGCGCTATGACGCGGTGACCATCGCGGCGGTGCGCGACGACGTCGACACCCTGCGCGCGCTTCTGGCGCACGGCGCCAGCGCCCGCCTGACGACGAGCCCCTATGACGGCACCGCGCTCATCGCGGCCGCCCATCTCGGTCATCACGAGGTGGTTCGCGAATTGATCGGCGCCGGCGCGCCCCTCGACCACGTCAACAATCTCGGCTGGACCGCCCTGATCGAGGCGGTCATCCTCGGCAACGGCGGACGGCGTCACACCGAGACGGTGCGCGCCCTCGTCGAGGCCGGCGCCGACGTCAACCTCGCCGACCGAAGCGACGTGACGCCCCTCGCTCATGCCCGCCAGCGCGGTTATACGGAGATTGCGGCGCTCCTAGAGCGGGCGGGCGGACGCTGACGGTGACACGCCTTCGCGTTTAGCGAAGGCTGGCTCGAGCTTTCCCGCATTGTGCCGCGTCGTCGGCCGAACCAAGCTTCCGGCGCATGCCGGATATCGCGCTCCTGATCGTCACGGCGGTAGCTTTTCTGGTCGCGGGCTTCGTGAAAGGCGTCGTCGGCCTCGGACTGCCGACCGTGGCGATCGCCCTTCTCGGCCTCGTCATGACGCCGGCCGAAGCCGCCGCGCTCCTCGTCTTGCCGACTTTTGTCACCAATGTCTGGCAGCTTGCGGCGCGGCCTCGCCTCCATGCGCTGCTGCAACGCCTGTGGCCGATGCTGCTCGGCATCGCGATCGGAACGCTGACCGGTCCAGCGCTGCTGACCGGAGGTGTCGGCCATCAAGCGACGATCGCACTTGGGTTGGCGCTCATCGTCTACGCGCTCTGGGGCCTCAGCGAGACGCGGCTACGGGTGTCGGACCGGGCCGAACGATGGCTCTCGCCCCTCGTCGGCGCGGCCACGGGGGTCGTGACCGCCGCGACGGGCGTGTTCGTTCTCCCGTCCGTTCCGTATCTTCAGGCGCTCGACCTCGACCAGGATGACTTGGTCCAGGCCATGGGCCTGTCCTTCACCGTCTCGACGCTCGCCCTGGCGGCAACGCTCGTTCGCGACGACGCCTTCCAGCCTGTGCTCGCCGCAGCCTCGCTGGCGGCGCTGCTGCCGGCGCTGTGCGGCATGGTCGGCGGACAATGGATTCGGGCGCGAGTCGAGCCCTCGACGTTCCGCATCTGCTTCTTTCTCGGCCTGCTCGCCTTAGGCGGTCACCTGGCCTTCAGTGCCGTTATCTAGGCAGTTTCCTTCAAGTTCCTCATGACCGCCTTGGCCGAGCCTGGACATGCCCGAGCGAGATGGGCGTCAGCGGGCGTCAGGCAGGCCGGCGCGTTAGGGAAAGCCAAACGCCGCCGCCGATGAGCACGGTGCCCGACAATCGGCCAAGGAACTTGGCGCGGGCGGGCTTCATGAACCAGGCTCGCCCAAGCCCTGCCGCGACGGCCCAGGCGGAGTCGAGAAGCGCGGCCATCAGCACCGAGACGGCGCACATGACGACGAGTTGGAACTCTGCAGGCAGGTCAGGGTCGACGAATTGCGGCAGGAAGGCCGTGAAGAACGCGATGGTCTTCGGATTGGAGAGTGCGACCAGAAAGCCGCGCCAGAAATGCACCTTGCCGGGGGGCGGCGGAAGCTCCGACGGC
>DASQLE010000286.1:0-3383 GCA_035630175.1 Beijerinckiaceae bacterium | reverse complement strand
AGCGTATCGCGACGCATGGCGTCATCACGTTCGCGATCCGGCGCAGCCATCACATCGCCTGCCTTGCGGCGCTCGTGAAGCAGGCCACCGACCGCGGTCATCTGGCCATCCTGGCGACCTCCGATCCTGCCTTCGGCTTCGTCGCGCCGTATGGCGGCCGTGAGCCGCTGCTGACGCCGAACCCCTTCGCCATCGGCTATCCGGGACGGCGCACGCCGGTGCTGGTCGATATCTGCGCCTCCATCACGACCGTCTCGATGACCCGCCAGAAGGCTGCTGCCGGCGAGCCGTTCAGGCACCCGTGGCTGATGGACTCGGAGGGTCGGCCGACGTCCGATCCGCGCGTGCTGGAGGGGACGGAGCCGCGCGGCAGCCTGCTCCTCCTCGGCGGGCTCGAATACGGCCACAAGGGCTTCGGCCTCGCGCTCATGGTCGAGGCGCTCACCCAAGGCTTGTCCGGCCTCGGCCGCAAGGACACCGAGAAACGTTGGGGCGGCAACGTGTTCCTGCAGGTGCTCGATCCGGAGGCGTTCGCCGGGCGCGAACGCTTTCTCGACCAGATGGACCATCTCACGGAACAGTGCCATGCTAATGCGCCGCTGCAGGAGGAGGCGCCTGTCCGGATGCCCGGCGAGCAAGCCGCGCGGAACATCGCCGCGGCGCGCGAGCACGGCGTCACGGTTGCCGACAATGTCGTGCAGCAATTGGCTGCCTCAGCTGCGCGGCTCGGCGTCGCGATGCCGCCCGCTCTCTGACGCGCGTGAAGAGGGAGGACGAGACATGAAGCCGTTTTACGCCCTGGTCGGCTGCCTGATGCTGCTGTCCGGTCCGGCGCTCGGCGCCGATTACAAGCTGCGGCTCGGACACGCGACGACGCCGGAGAGCACGCAGCACGCCGCGGCCCTCAAATTCGCCGAGCTCGTCAAGGAACGGAGCAAAGGCGCCATCGAGCTGAACGTCTTTCCGGGCAGCTCGCTCGGCACCGACCAGCAGATGATCAATCTCACGCGCGGCGGCGCGGTCGACATCGTGTTTTCCGGCTCATCGAACTTCAACGGCATCGTGGCCGAGACCGCAGCGCTCGAATTGCCCTACGTCTTTCGCGACCCCGGCCACGTCTACAAGGTGCTCGACGGCAAGATCGGCCAGACCCTGCTCGACGAGCTCGGCAAGCACAATCTGAAGGGCCTCGCCTATTTCGAGAACGGTTGGCGCGCCCTCACCAACAACAAGCGGCCGGTGCTGAAACCCGCGGACGCGAGCGGGTTGAAGGTTCGCAGCACGCCGAATCCGTATCACATCCAGGCGTTCCGGCTGCTCGGCATGAATCCCTCGCCGTTGGCCATCGCAGAGCTCTACACGGCACTGGAGACGCGCGCCTTCGATGCACAGGAGCACCCGCTTCCCGTCTTGTGGTCATCCAAGTTCTACGAGGTGCAGAAGTTCTTGACGCTCACCAACCACGCCTACTCGCCGATCGTCGCGGCGATGAACAAGCCCAAGTTCGACGCCATGCCGCCCGCCCTTCAGGAGATCATGGTGGCTTCGGCCCGTGACGCGGCAGCCTTCCATCGCGATCTCAACATGAAGGAAGAGCGCAAGATCATCGACGGGCTGAAGAAGGCAGGGATGCAGGTCGTCGAGGAATTCGACACGGCGTCCTTCCGGAAGGTCGTCTATGATACGGTTCGCGCCGCCTATGTCGAAAAGCTCGGAGCCACGCTGATCACGGCGATCGAGGCCGAACAGTAAAAGCAAGCGAGGAGCGCGCGCGCCGGCGAGGTGAACCTACAGCTCGCGTGAGCGGAGCGTCGCGCGCTTGGTCGTCACGGTCGCGGCGATGACGGCGAGCGTGACGAGGCCGATCAGGATCGTCGAGGCGGCGTTGATCTCGGGCGTCACCCCGAGCCGCACTTGGCTGTAGATGCGCATCGGCAGCGTCGTCGCGCCGGGCCCGGAGGTGAAGCTCGCGATGACGAGGTCGTCGAGCGAGAGGGTGAAGGCGAGCAGGAATCCTGCGATAACGGCCGGCGCGATCAGCGGCAAGGTCACCGACAGGAACGTCCGCAACGGCGTTGCGCCGAGATCCATCGCGGCTTCCTCGAGCGCGCGGTCGAAAGCCACGAGCCGCGATTGCACGACGACGGTGACGAAGCACATGGCGAAGGTCGTGTGCGCGAGCGTCACGGTCCAGAAGCCGCGCTCGAAGCCGATCGCGACGAACAGGAGCAGCAGCGAGAGGGCCGTGATGACCTCGGGCATCACCATGGGCGCGTAGACCAGGCCAGTGAACAGGGTCCGTCCGCGGAAGCGGCCATAGCGGACGAGCGTCACCGCGGCCATCGTGCCGAGAAGCGTCGCGAGCACGGCCGACACGAGCGCGATCCGGATCGTCACCCAGGCGGCGTCGAGGAGCGCCTCGTTGCGGAACAGCGCGGCATACCACTCGGTCGAGAAGCCGCCCCACACGGTGACCAGACGCGAGGCGTTGAAGGAATAGACGACGAGGATCAGGATCGGCAGGTACAGGAACGCGAAGCCGAGAGTCAGCGCGGTGGCGTTGAACGGGGTGAAGCGGCGTGTCATCGGCGGGCTTCGATCCGACGAGCTTCCACGTCCCGGTAGATCACGATCGGGATGACCAGGATGACGAGGAGCACGACCGCGACCGCGGAGGCGAGCGGCCAGTCGCGGTTGGAGAAGAACTCGCTCCACAAGGTGCGGCCGATCATCAGCGTCTCGGACCCGCCGAGCAGGTCCGGCACGACGAACTCGCCGACGATCGGGATGAAGCACAGGAGCGACCCCGCCGCTATGCCTGGCCAGGATAGCGGCAGGGTGATCGTCCAGAACGCCTTCCACGGCGGCGAGCCGAGATCCTCGGCCGCCTCGATGAGCGTGCCGTCGAACCGCTCGAGGGTGGCGTAGAGCGGCAGCACCATGAACGGCAGATACGCGTAGATCATGCCGATATAGACGGCCGTATCCGTGTTGAGGATGGCCAAGGGTTCGGCAATGGCGCCGAGCGCGAGCAGGGCCTGGTTGAGCAGGCCTTCGCTCCTGAGGATGCCGATCCAGGCGTATACGCGGATCAGGAAGCTCGTCCAGAACGGCAGGATGACGAGCGCCACGAGGAGCGGGCGCCACCGCGCCGGCGCCGCCGCCATGGCGTAGGCGACCGGATAGCCGACAAGCAACAGCACCGCCGTCGACACGAGCGCGATGCGCAGCGAGGACAGCGCCGCGCCGAGATAAAGGTCGTCGGCGAGGAGCGTCCGGAACGTCTCGAGGTCGAGCCCAGCCAGGAAGGCGCGCAGGCCCTCGAGGCCGGCGCTCACCGTGAGCAGGGGCCGATACGGTGGCTGCGCTATGGCCGGATCGGA
>DASQLE010000285.1:0-2787 GCA_035630175.1 Beijerinckiaceae bacterium | reverse complement strand
CAAGCAGCGCAAGATCTACACGACGCGCATGCCGCTGCTCGGCGTGATCTCGGCGATCACGCCGTTCAATCACCCTCTCAACATGGTCAGCCACAAGCTGGCGCCGGCGGTCGCCACCAACAACCGCATCGTCCTGAAGCCGACCGAGCTGACGCCGCTTACCGCCCTCGCCCTCGCCGACGTGCTCTACGAGGCCGGGCTGCCGCCCGAGATGCTGTCGGTCGTGACCGGCAACCCCTCGACCATGGGCGACGCCATGATCACCGACCCGGACGCCGACCTCATCACCTTCACGGGCTCGGTCAGGGTCGGCAAATACATCGCCGAGAAGGCGGGCTACCGGCGCATCGTCCTCGAGCTCGGCGGCAACGACCCGCTGATCGTCATGGAGGACGCCGATCTCGACAAGGCGGCCGACCTCGCCGTGCAGGGCGCGACCAAGAATTCCGGCCAGCGCTGCACCGCCGTGAAGCGCATCCTCGTCGTCGAGAGCGTCGCCGACGAATTCGTGCAGAAGGTGCTCCCGCGAGCCAAGGCCCTCAAGGCCGGCGACCCGATGGACCCGGCCACCGATGTCGGCACCGTCATCAACGAGCGCTCGGCGCGCGTGTTCGAGGCGCGCGTCAACGATGCCGTCGCGAAGGGCGCCGCCCTCCTGCACGGCAACGACCGCCGCGGGGCGCTCTATCCGCCGACCGTGCTCGACCGCGTGCCGCCGGAGGCCGAGCTCGTGCATGAGGAGACCTTCGGGCCGGTCATCCCGATCATCCGCTGCCCGGACGACATCGACAGTGTCATACGGATTTCAAACGCCACGGCCTATGGCCTGTCCTCGGGCGTGTGCACCAACCGGCTCGACTACGTCACGCGCTTCGTCAGCGGGCTTGAGGTCGGGACCGTCAATGTCTGGGAGGTGCCGGGCTACCGCATCGAGATGTCGCCCTTCGGCGGCATCAAGGATTCCGGGCTCGGCTACAAGGAGGGCGTCGTCGAAGCCATGAAAAGCTTCACCAACGTGCGCACCTACTCGCTGCCGTGGCCGGCCTGAACGGGGGCTTGCGGAACAGGATTTGCAAGGCTCTGATAGGGAAAGCCCTGGCCGAGCCAACGCCACAAATCAGGGCACAGAACCAAGAGGGTGTCACCATGAAGAGTTGGATCGCCGCCGGCCTCGCCGCCGCGTTCGTCTTGGGGGCTGCCGTACCGGCCGCAGCCCAGGGGAAGACCAAGGTCACCATCTACACGGCCCTGGAGAACGACCAGCTCGGGCCTTTCAAGCAATCGATCGAGAAGGCGGTGCCGGAGGCCGAAATCGTCTGGGTGCGTGACTCGACCGGCGTCATCACGGCCCGCTTCCTCGCCGAGAAGGACAATCCGCGCGCCGACATGGTGATGGGCCTTGCCGCATCGAGCCTCATCATGTTCGAGAAGGCAGGGCTCCTCGAGACCTATAAGCCGCAGGGCGCTGACGGCCTTAAGGAGATCTTCCGCGACGGCCGCGATCCCTACACCTGGACCGGCATGGACGCCTATCTCGGCGTCGTCTGCTTCAACACCGCCGAGGCCGGCAAGGACAAGATCGCCACCCCGACCTCGTGGAAGGACCTCACCAATCCCGCCCTCAAGGGCAAGGTCGTCATGCCGCATCCGGCCTCGTCCGGCACCGGTTATCTCATGGTCGCCGGCTGGCTGCAGAGCATGGGCGAGCAGGAGGGCTGGAAGTTCATGGACGGCCTGCACGAGAACATCGCCGCCTATCTGCATTCGGGCTCGGCCCCGTGCGTGCAGGCGGCGCGCGGCGAACGCGTCGCCGGACTCGCCCTCGACATGCGCGGCGCCTCCGAGAAGAGCAAGGGCGCGCCCATCGAGGTGGTGATCCCCAAGGAGGGCGTCGGCTGGGAGATGGAGGCGACGGCCGTCGTCAAGGGCAGCAAGAACCTCGCCGTCGCCAAGAAGATCGCCGATTGGGGCACGACGAAGGAAGCCAACGAGCTTTATTCCAAGACCTACGCCCTCGTCGCGCATCCCGAGGTCAAGAACCTTCCCGGCAACTATCCGGCCGGCGCCGAAGGGGCCATGATCAAGAACGATCTCGGCTGGATGGCGGAGAACCGCGACCGCATTCTCGCCGAGTGGTCGAAGCGCTACGAATCGAAGGCGGCGCCGAAGAACTGACGTCATTCCGGGGCGATCCGAAGGGCGTCATCCTCGGGCGGAGCGAAGCGGAGACCCCAGGACCTCGGGGCGAGAATGGCGCGAAGCGTCACGAGGTCCTCGGGTCCGCTTCGCGGCCCGAGGATGACGCGCCCTTCGCTCCGGAATGACGGAGTAGGTGAAAGCATGAGCGAGATCGCGCAGCCATTCCTCCGCATCGAGGGCTTGTCGAAGCGCTTCGGCACGTTCACCGCCCTGAAGGATATCGATCTCGAGGTCAGGCGCGGCGAGTTCGTCTGCTTTCTCGGTCCGTCCGGCTGCGGCAAGACCACGCTCTTGCGCGCCATCGCCGGGCTCGACCGGCAGGACGAGGGCAAGGTCATCCTGGCCGGGCGCGACGTGTCCGACGCGCCGCCCGCCGAGCGCGACTTCGGCATCGTCTTCCAGTCCTACGCGCTTTTCCCCAACCTGACGGTCGGCAGGAACGTCGCCTACGGGCTCGTCAACCGGCGCCGCTCGAGCGCCGAGATCAAACGCCGGGTCGACGAGCTGCTTGCCCTCGTCGGGCTGGCCGACCAGGAGCACAAATATCCGGTGCAGCTCTCGGGCGGTCAGCAGCAGCGCGTGGCGCTG
>DASQLE010000284.1:0-5405 GCA_035630175.1 Beijerinckiaceae bacterium | reverse complement strand
TCGACCGCCTCCGAGCCGGAATTGCAGAAGAACACGTGGTCGAGATCGCCCGGCGCCAGCGCGGCGAGGCGCGAGGCGAGCGCAAAGGCTTTCGGATGGCCGAACTGGAAGGGCGGCGCGAAATCGAGTTCTTCCGCCTGGCGCTGGATGGCGGCGACGATCGGCTCGCGGTTGTGGCCGGCGTTGCAGCACCAGAGGCCGGCGGCGCCGTCGAGCACGGCGCGGCCGTCGGCCGTGTAGTAATGCATGTCCTTGGCGCGCGTGACGAGGCGCGGCCGCTGCTTGAAGGCGCGGTTGGCCGTGAACGGCAGCCACCAGGCTTCGAGATCGTTCGGGCTGGAGGCGTCGTTGGCGGCGCGGAGGCTGTGGGCGCTGGACATGGCGTGATCCCGAGTGACGAAACGCGTCTTACAGGCCGGATGCGCGGCAATTATGGCCGCAAATCAGCCCGTCATGGCTGTGGCATTATAGCCGGCTTTGGTGAGAGCGGCCGTGACTTCGAGCGTGTCGGCGCCTGTCATCGCGCTCACTTGGCCGCGCTCGCGGTCGCTCTGCACCGTGGCGTGCGGGTCGAGCGCGCGGATCGCGTGGCGCACCGCCTCCGCGCAACCCTCGTCGCGCATGCCGTCGACCTTCACCACGACTTCGTCGCGCTCGTTCATGGTCATTCCTCCCTGACCGCTTCGCCCTCGATCTCGGCGAGGAAGTCCGGCCGCGCCAGCCCCGCCACCTGCACAAAGGTGGCGGCCGGCGCGTGCCCCTTGAGCTTCTCCTCGCGGATGCGGCGGCTCACGGCGATGGCATTCGGCACCGTGACGAGGATCGTCACCTTGACGAGATCCGTCACCTCCATGCCGGCGGCCTGCAGGACCGCGATGAGGTTGTCCCAGCACTGGCCGAGCTGGCCGTCGATGCCCTCGGCGAGGCTGCCGTCCCGACGCAAGGCGACCTGCCCGGAGATGACCAGGCGGCGGCCACCGAGGCGGTGCTCGACACCGTGGCTGTATTGCGAGTTCGGCGCGGCGACGGCCGGCGGATTCAACAACCGTGGCATTTCTGTAACCCTTAACAAAGTGTTGCCGCCGCACTCTTGCCGCACGAGTCGGCGTCGGCGACAACGTAGCACGACGTGATTCGCGCGGCACGGTCGCGAGCGGGCAGGGCAGGGGATGCAGGAACGGATCGACCGGGGGCGGGTCGGTAGACTCACTTGGCTTGTCGCTTGGCTTGTCGGCGGCCTTGCCGCCCTCGCGGTCATGGGCGCGAGCCTCGTCTTTGTTCTCCCTGCCGCGGCGGCGGCCGAGACCTTGCCCGCGCTGTTCTCGATCGCGGCGGTCGGCGCCGGCATCAGTGCCTTCTATCAAACGGCCGTGCTGCGCCGTCGGGCCGAAAAAGTGTCGGGCGAGATGGACGCGCTGTCGGCGCGCCTCCTTCGCCTCGAGGCGCGCCTCGCCGAGCCGGACCGGGCCGCCACCGGCCTGACCTCCACGGTCGCCGAGGTGACCGGCGAGATCGCCCTTCTCGGCGGCATCGTCCGCGATCTCGCCGTGACCGTAGCGACGCAGGACCGGGACGTCGCCACCCTCAAGGATCACGTCGAACGCAGCAAGGCGCAGGCCGTCGCCCAGCCGCCTCTGGTGGCGAAAGCGCCGCCCCCCGCCGCCGTGCCGGCGCCCGACCGCGAGCAGCGCGCGCGGGAGCGGGCCGTCATCCCGTCCATCCTGCCGATGCCCGAGCCACAGGACGCGGCCAACCAGCCCGTCCCCGCCCAGCTCGCGGCGCGCGACGAGCGGCCGGCGACCGACCGCGGCGAGATCCGCCGCTTCGGCGCCGTGCTGGAGGCGTTCGAGAGCGACCGCATCGAGCTGCATCTGCAGCCCGTGGTCTCCCTGCCGCAGCGCAAGGCGCGCTTCTACGAGGTCCTGGCGCGGCTGCGTCTCGCCGATGACACCATCCTGGTGCCGGCCGAGTTTCTGCCCACCCTCGAGAAATCCGGCCTCGTCGCCGATTTCGACCGCAAGGTCCTGACCCGCGCCGCCGGCATCGCCCGGCATCTTGCCGGACGCGGCAGCGACGCCCGCGTCAGCTGCAACCTGTCGCCGGCCTCGCTCGAGGGCGGCGTCCTGCGCGCCGCCGGGCGCATCGCCGAGGCCTATCCCGACATCGCCGACCGCCTCATGCTCGAGCTCTCGCAGCATTGCTGGCGGACGCTCGACGCGGACACCGCCGGCACGGTCGCCCTCCTGCGCCAGAAAGGCTTCGCCTTCGCGCTCGACCGGGCGACGGATCTGCGGCTCGACCCGCTCGCCCTCGCCGAGCGCGGCGTCGCCTTTGTCAAGCTGCCGGCCGAGCTCCTGCTGCGACCGGAAATGGGCCGCGGCCTCGACATCGCCGTCGGCGACCTCGGCACCGTGCTGACGCGGGCCGGCATCCGTCTCGTCGCCGAGCGCGTCGAGCGCGAGGAGGACGTGCCCAACCTGATCGATCTCGACGTGCCGCTGGCGCAAGGCTTCGTGTTCGCGCCGCCGCGGGCGATCCGCCCGGAGGTGCTGGCGCCGTCCGGAGCCGCGGCGCCCGCCGCGCCGGAGCCGCAACCGGTGCCCGCGCCGGCCATTCCGCTGCCGGTGCCGCCGGAGGCGGACGCGGGGGAACGCCGCCCCTTCCGGACCTTCCTCCGCCGCGCCGGTTGACACGCCGTCCCGCACCGCCTACCCGCGCCGTTCTCGGCGAGATATTTCACCCATTGAAAACCGATGGTGCTCGCGCGTCTTTGCTCGACGCGATCGACACGCGGCGTGATCTGAGGCGCTTCATGCGCGCGACAGGACGGGCTCGAACGAATGGCGATGCAAGGGGCGGCGCGCATGCGGGGCGCTGAGGTCGCGCTGATCGATGGGCTGAGCGCGCTCGCGCCGCGCTACGACCTCATCCTGTGCGACATCTGGGGCGTGCTGCATAACGGGCTCGTCGCCTTTGCGCCGGCGAGCGAGGCGCTGACGCGCTTCCGCGCCGGCGGCGGCTGGGTCGTGCTCGTCTCCAACGCGCCGCGTCCCGGCGCCGGCGTCGCCGCGCAGCTCGATCGCGTCGGCGTGCCGCGCACCGCCTTCGACGCGATCGTCACCTCGGGCGATCTGACGCGCGCGGCGGTGATCGAGCGCCCTGGGCAGGTCATCCATCACGTCGGCCCGCGCCGCGACCTTTCGATCTTCGCCGGACTCGACGTCGCCTTCGGCGACGTGGAGGCCGCCGATTACGTCGTCTGCTCGGGCTTTCGCGACGATGAGACGGAAACGGTCGCGGATTATCGGGGCCGTCTCGAACGCATGCGTGCGCGCGACCTGTGGATGATCTGCGCCAATCCCGATCTTGTCGTCGAACGCGGCGACCGCCTCATCCCCTGCGCCGGCGCCCTCGCCGTGGCCTACGAGGAGATCGGCGGGCGCGTCTTCTACGCCGGCAAGCCGCACCGGCCGGTCTATGACGCGGCCCTTGCGATGGCGGCGAAGCTGCGCGGCGGCGAAGTCGTGCCGCTCGGCCGCGTTCTCGCTCTCGGCGACGCCATGCGCACCGACATCGCCGGCGCCGCCGCCATCGGCATCGATTCCATCCTCGTCGCGCGCGGCATCCACGCCGCCGAGCTCGGCCTCGAAGCCGGCAGCCTCGACATCGAGCACGTGCGCCGATGGCTCGGCGATCAGGCGTTCCGGCCGATCGGCGTCTGCGAGCACCTCGTCTGGAGTTAAGGGCCTCAGGGTCAGTCAGCCCGCAGCCGGTGAGAACACGGCATTATGAAATTTGCATTGCCTTAGGCGAATTGCGCGAGGCCGTGACCGACGGACCAATTCTCTTTCGCGGCCTCGACAATGTTCACGAATATGTCCTCGGGCCGGATGCCGGGGCTTTCGCTCAGCAACTCCGCAATCCGCTGAAACAGTGATTTTTTCTGTTCCGCGGTGCGCGTATTGAACACGGTAATCTGGATAAAGACGAGATCGTCGCTGCGGGCAATGCCGAATGCGGCGCCGTAGCGGAAGTTCGCAGCGTCATGCTCTGTGATGGTCATGAACTGATCGTCTTCGGGCACGTCGAGCGTTTCGCGCAACGCGCGGTACAGGCTGTCGAAAATCGCCTGCCGGTAAGCTTCCGGCTTCCCGGTGCGCAGAGAGATGTGAGAGAGGGGCATCTCGGGTCCTTTCCATTTTTGTCCCAGCTCTGGAGCAAAAGCTGCCTGACTATTTTGGCATGGTATGGATATGCATTCCGCCGCGGTCGACCGACTGCTATCGGCCGGTATAGGCAGGCTGCCGGCGCTCCTGCCAGGCGGCTAGACCTTCGCCAAGATCGCGCGAAGGCACGAGCCGAGCGAATTGCTCGCTCTCGACCTGCAGGCCTTCGCTGATCGCCATGTTCAAGCCGCGCGTCACGGCTGCGATGACGCTGGCGGCAGCCAACGGCGAATGGCGCAGGATGCGCTGAGCCAGATCGCGCGCCCTCGGCAGCAATTCATCATGAGGCACGATTGCGTTGACAAGGCCCATCGCCAAGGCGCGCGATGGCGGAAAGGGATCGCCCGTCAGAAGCAGCTCCAAAGCGTGTTTGCGTCCCGCCAGGCGCGGCAGGCGCTGCGTCCCCCCGAACGTCGGCGGCATGCCGAGACGGATTTCCGGCTTGCCGAAGAGGGCTTGATCGCTGGCGATGGCGAGATGCACGGCCTCGGTGATCTCGCAGCCGCCGCCGAAGGCGAGGCCGTTGACGGCGGCGATAATCGGCTTCGGGAAGGCTTCCAGGCGCGCCGTCATAGCCTGGCCGCGGCGCGCGAAGTCGCGCACCGCCACGGCGGTTCCGCGCCGCACGCTTTCGGCGAATTCGGGGATGTCGCCGCCAGCCGAGAAAGCGCGCCCCGCGCCGGTGAGGATCACCGCGCCCACGTCGGCCGCCATCTCGATCCGATCGAGCAGAGCCAGAATACGATCGATCATCTCATAGCTCAGTGCATTGAGCTTATTCGGTCGGTTGAGGGTGAGCAGGGCGATGCCATCCTCGATGGCGAGAAGCACGCTGTCGGACATGAGGCACTCCGTGATCGATGGACCGGAACGCTACGCGGCGGCGGTGCTTGTGTATATTCACTAGGCGGTATACATGACGGCATGCCGGCAGTTCAGGCTACGACGCGCGAGCGCATT
Organism: Beijerinckiaceae bacterium; assembly: GCA_035630175.1. Classification (GTDB taxonomy): domain Bacteria; phylum Pseudomonadota; class Alphaproteobacteria; order Rhizobiales; family Beijerinckiaceae; genus JAJKJG01. The sequence goes on along the minus strand of DASQLE010000284.1, from coordinate 219 downwards.
CTTTCGGCAGCCGCCAAGCTCTTTTACGGCGAGGGGATCAGAGCGGTGAGCGTCGATGCGGTGGCCGCGAAGGCCGGCGTCACCAAGCGCACCCTCTATTATCATTTCACGAGCAAGGATGAGCTTGTGGCGGCCTATCTCGCGGCCCGCGACCAACCGAATCTAACCCTGTTCAAACGCTGGTTCGCTGAGACGAGCGGCGGGGCCCCCGCCAAGGTG
>DASQLE010000283.1:0-5776 GCA_035630175.1 Beijerinckiaceae bacterium | reverse complement strand
TCGTTGAAGTTGGTGACCGACACGCCGACATTGGCCCGGTCGACGAGGTTGCTGGTGATGATACAGCCCTCGAAGGTGAACTCCGCGTAAATCGCCACCTCGCCGAGATCGGTGCAGGAATTGCCGAGGATCTGCACGTCGTCGCCGGCGTTGTTGCGCACCGCCGAGAACGCGCAATCCCGGACGACATTCTGGGCGACGATGACGCCGCCGGCGCGGAAGATGTTGATGCCGTTTCCGTTCTGCCCGGAGCCGCCCGCTTCCGCGGCGATGCGGGCGACGCGGTTGGCGAGCACCTGCGTCCCATCATAGCCCTTTTGCGAACGCCAGATCTGAATGCCGTTGTTGCGGCAACGGTCGACAACGTTGCCGACGACCTGCAGGCCCGTGGCGTCGAGGCTGAAGAGACCGATATCGGCATCGCTGATCGCGCAACGCTCGATGCGGCCGCCGCAACGCTCGAGCCGCACCGCCGTTCCGCTCGCGCGGCTGACGGCGAGGTCGGCGATGTGGAGCCCGGCAATGTCCACGAACGCGGCCAGCGGCGTCGCGCTGGTTGCGGCGGGATTACCTTCGAGCGTCATGCCGTGAAGGGCGATCCCTTCGCCCCCGCGCGCCGTCAGCACCGTCTGCGCGCCGGCCTGCACCAGCACCGTTGCGCCGACGCCCTCACCCATCAACCGGGTCCCCGTCGGCAAGGTGAGGCCAGCGATACGGAAACGGCCGGGCGGCAGGTGGACGCTGGCCCGCTCGCGCGCGGCTCCGGTCAGCGCGCGCTGCAGGGTCGCCGTTTGGTCTTCGTCCGAGTTGGGGCGCAAGCCGACGACGCCTGAGCCAGGATGGGGCGGCGTTCGGCTGGAGGCCGGCTGCGCCGCTGCGGGTGCGGTCGCCAGGGTTGCCCCGACCGCCGCGCCCAAAACGGCGCGGCGCCTGTGATCGATCGACATGTCTCGCCTCCGACGGACCGATGCAGGCCGTGCGATCGCCCCACCTGTGATGATCCGATCAGCCTCGCGGCTCGGCCGGTCGCACGGAGTACACGGCGCGGCGGTGCTGCGCCCGCAGCGACAGCCGCTGACGCGTGTGGCGGACCGCAATCGCCCCGACATGCCCAAGAGACCGGCCCCAGCGGCGGACTCGCCATGGGACGGAAATCTCGGTCGACAAGGAGCGCAGGTGCCGGGCCTTGCGCAGGGAATGCGCGTCGCAGGCGATCTTGGCCGGGTCGTCGTAGAACGTCTCGATCTTGTCCCGGCCCATGCCGCCGGTTCGGAACCAGCGTGGGATGTGCACGGCGCAGAGCCGCTCGACATCCGTGAAGACCTTGTTGAGGCCCGTCCCGGCCGCAGGACAAGAGGTCGCGAAGGCGTCGCCGACGAGCACGACGCCGGGCTGGCGGCAGCCGGCGGTCGCCGAGAGATCGACGGGGCGGATCTTGATCGCCCCGTCCACAGTGAACGCGCCCATCAGGCCGTCCAATCCCGGCAAGGCGGCGAGCAGCGCCGCCTCCGGCGCGTCCCGGAAGTCGCGCAGCCAGGGATCGCGCAGGGTGCGATACACGAAGAGGTTGGCCCGCATAGCGTCACCGATCGGGAATAGAGTCAGATAGGCGATGCGGTCGTCGGTGCGCGCAGGGTGATAGGTCAACGCCGGGAAATCGAACGAGGTGCGGCCACGCGGCGCCACGTTGAAGCCAAGGCTGACCGAATGACAGGCGCTGAGCTCCCGGCTCGCCATGCCGACCGCCCGGCGCAAGCCGTCGTTAAGCCCGTTCGCCAAGATGACGAGGCGCCCCGCAATTTCGTCTCCGCTGGACAGCGTGACCGTCTGGCGGTCGGGGCTGGTGACGATCCTCGTCGCCTTGTCGTGAACGAAGGAGACCTCGGCCGAGATCTGACTGCGCATCGCGTTGACGAGAGTCTGATAAGCGATGCCGTATTGCACGGTGCGCCGCTTCTCGACGAGGCGGCCGAAACGCGCGACCCAAACCTCCTCGTTCAACGTCGCCGACCGTAGAACCTCCTCGGCGAGGCCGGTGCGCCGGAGAAGATGCACCTGCGACGCATCGAGCTTCTCGCAGCGGAAATCGGGCGGATACGCGTGGCGCGGATCGACCAGCACGACCTGGTAGCCAGTCCGCCCGAGCATCGCGGCGGCCATTGACCCGGCGAGCCCGCCGCCGAGGACGACGATATCCGTCTCGCGCATAGCCTGCCTCGCGCGGCGCTCTACGGGCCCGCAGGACGCGGCCCAAGGGAATCTCTTACAACGCTCCCGCGCCGCGAGGCGAAAATCGGCAGGTTAACTTTAATCGCTTGCTGACCTGCTCAGTCTCGCATCGAAGGGGTCACACTGGCTCATGGCCGCACGGCCGGCGTCTCGAGCGGCAGCCCGCGCGCGCGCCACATGAGATAGAGTTCGAGATTGGCCAATTCCGGCGAGCCGTATTCGTATGGTTCGGCGCGCACGCCCGTCATGCAGTTGCGCAGGCGCCGCTGCAGCGAGCCGGTGCTCTGCCATTCCAGGCGATAGAGCGGATAGCCGGTCGGGTGTCCCTGCGGGATCGGATTGCCCGCGAGCCGCCCGCCCCGATGGTCGGTGTGGCACGCCGCGCAAGATAGGTTGAGCTGTCCCTGGCGCTGCGCGAACAGCTGACGTCCCTCGTCGACGAAGGGCCGGCTGCGCTCGTCGTCGCCGGCCGTGATCGGCAGGCCGCGCGACTGGTGCGCGACATAGGCCGTGAGGCCGAGCAAGGCGGGGCTCTCCCACGTCAAGGGCGCCGCCTTCTGCTGGCCGACCCGGCACAGATTGATGCGCTCCTCGAGCGTGATCGGGCGCTGCTGAGCCGGGCTGTAGACGGGGTGGCGGGCCGCCACGCCGCGCATGGTCGCGGCCGCGTCGCCGTGGCAATCGGCGCAAGAGCGACGGTCCGGTCCCGCAGGCTGCCGCCACAGCGCCTCGCCTTCGAGCACCGTCAGCATGCCGGGATTGGCCGTGTCGTCGCTCTGCATGGCCCGGCTCTCCGGGCTCATATCGAGGAACCCCGAGCGGAGATCCTGCGGCCCGATCTCGCCGGCCAGACTGACCGCGCCTAGGGCCGCGAAGACAAAGATTGCCGCGCAGACAAAGATGGCCGCGAAGACGAACATGGCCACCGCGAAGCGATGCATCCGGGACAGCCGAACGCTCATTCGACCGTGATCGGACGGGTCTCCGTCTGCGTCTCGCCGGTGTCGCTGACCCACGTGAAGGACAACGTGCCGCTCGCGCTCGCGAGGGTGGTGAAGGACACGAACGGATTGGCGGCCACGGCGGGGAAGAAGTCGGCGCGGAAAATCTCCTCGCCGTTATAGGCGCAGCTGAACGTCTTGATGATGCTGCGCGGGACGAGCTTGCCGCTTTCGTCCGGGCGGAAGCCGCTTTCCATCGGGTGCGAGATCAGCGCCCTGATCTCGATCACCTCGCCGCGCTTGGCGGCTTTCGGCACGTTGATGAGAGCGCGCGCCATGGCTACCCCTCCGCACAGGCCGGCAAGGTGATGATGACGTCGGTCGTGTGCGACCAGAAGCTGCCGTCGCTGAGCTCGGCGATCGCCGTCACGGTCTGCGAATCGGCGAGCCGCACCCGCGTCGCCACGACGGCGCGGCCGGCGCGCGGACCGAGGTGGAACCGCGCCACGTCGGGCAGGGGATTCTTCTCCGTAAAAAGGGCGATCCTCTTGACGTGGTCGGCAGCCGTCATTGGGCTGTCCACGCTCACCGACACCGGCACCGAATTGCCGCTCTCCACTAGCACGGGGATGTCGAGCTTGACGCGGCCGCGCCGCACCTCCGCCTCGCCGGTGAAGGCGCGGATGGCTGCCAGCGTCTGCTCCGCCTCGGCTCGCGCCGGCCCGATCGCGAGCGCCGCCGCCAGCCCGCCGCCGCCGGCGAGCACCTCGCGCCGGCTCGCGTCTCGTTGTCCTGCCATACCAACCTCGCCCGTCAGCTCCGCAACGTCGCCAGGAACGCGATCACGTCTTCGATCTGCTCCGCGCTCAGCACCGTCTTGCCTTGCCACGCCCGCCCGACCCGCGTCAGTCCCTCGATACGGTAATAGGACGGCATGATCGTGGCAGGGTTGACGCGCGCACTGTCGACCATGCGCAAGCGCAGCTGCCCCTCCGACCAGCGCGCGCCGGCGCCGGCGAGGTCGGGCGCAAGCGTGCCCTGAAAGCGCTCCTCGGGAAACGGCCCCGAATGGCAGAGAAGGCAGAGGCCCGTCTGCCGACTGACCACGATTGCGCGGCCCCTGGCGGGATCGCCGGGAACGCCCGTGAGGGAATCCGGGATGGCGTCGCCGACGACCGTGTAGGGGCGAAGCGGCTCGCCCGCCATCGCCACCGAGGCAAGGCCGATCGCGCCCGCAAGGGCCAGCGCCAGGGCCGGCTGGGCGCAGTCAGCCGAAGACTTCGGCGGTGATCGTCTGGAACCAGGCTTCCGCATAGGTCGCTTCGAGGGAACGGAACGAGCGCGGCGCGCTCAAGGGGCTGATCCCACCGGCGCCCTCCACATCGGTGAGCTGGCCGCCAACAGGCCGATAGACGCCGGCGACCGAGATGCCGTAATCGGGCGCAACCAGGCTGTAGCAGGTGTTGATGAGCTTCGGCTCGGTCGCCGCCTCGCCGTGCAGGAGCCGCGCGACGGCGGCCGCGCAGACCTTGGCCTGCGCGTTGGCCGAGAACGCGGATTTCGGCATGCCGCCCATGATGGCGGCGTCGCCGATGACGTGGATATTGGACACCAGCCGGGACTCGAAGGTGACCGGATCGACCGGGCACCAGCCGGTGCGGTCGGCAACGCCCGCCGCCGCGGCGATGCGCCCGGCGCGCTGCGGCGGGATGACGTTGGCGACGTCGGCCTTGTGCTCGCCGAACTCGGTGACGAAGGTCCGCGTCGCCGGATCGACCGCCGTCACCTTGCCGCCGGACGACAGGCCTACCCACTCGATCAGGCCCGGATAAAACTCGCTCCAGGCCGCCTGGAATAGCCGCTGCTTGGAGAACATGTCCTTGGCGTCGAGGACGATGAGCTTCGAGCGCGGCTTCCTTGTCTTGAGGTAATGGGCGATGAGGCTCGCCCGCTCGTACGGCCCCGGCGGGCAGCGGAACGGATTGGCCGGCGCCGAGATGACGACCGTGCCGCCGTCGGGCATGGCTTCGAGCTGACGCCGCAGCAGCGCGGTCTGCTCGCCCGCCTTCCAGGCATGCGGCATCGCCTCGGCTGCGCTCTCCGTGTAGCCGGGCAGCGCGTCGAAGCGGAGATCGATGCCGGGCGCGAGGACGAGCCGGTCGTAATCGAGAGTGACGCCGTCGCCAAGCGTCACCCGGCGTGCTTGCGGATCGACCGCCGCCGCGTCGTGGTGGACGACGGCGAGGCCCTCCTTCCGGAAGGCGTCGTAGCCGAACTCTTGCGCCTTGAGGTCGCGCAGGCCGGCGATCACGGCGTTGCTCAGGGGGCAGGCGGTAAAAGTCGGCCTCGCCTCGACGAGCGTGACCTCCATGCCCGCACGCCGCAGCTCGCGGGCGCAGCTCGCCCCGCCGAAGCCTCCGCCGACCACGACGACGCGAGGCGCGGCTTGCGCGAGCGCCGGCCGCGCGAGCGAGGAGGCGGCGGCGCAAGCGAGGGCTTTGACGACGGTCCGGCGGCTCGCGGCCAACGGGCTCATGGTTGTCTGGTCACGCGGGCGCCTCATCACCGCTGCCTACCGAGCCAGGCGGCCATGGCGCGGATCTCGT
>DASQLE010000282.1:0-10565 GCA_035630175.1 Beijerinckiaceae bacterium | reverse complement strand
GTCGGCGGCGCGCTTCAGCAGCGGCTGCAGGGCGGGCGCCAGGACCGGCGCGTCCGTGAACACGAAGGCCAGCATGGTCGCCATGTCGGGCGCGATCATGCCGGCGCCCTTGGCGATGCCGTTGAGGGTGACGTCCACATCGCCGAGCCGCGCCGTCCGGGTCGCCATCTTGGGGAAGGTGTCGGTCGTCATGATGGCTTGGGCCGCGTCGAGCCAGCCGGTTTCAGCGGCGCGCTCCTCGCAGGCGCCGAGCACGGCCTCGAATTTCGAGGCTTCCAGCGGTTCGCCAATGACGCCGGTCGAGGCGAGGAAGATCCGGTCCGGCGAGCAGCCGGCCGCCCGCGCGGCGATCTCGGCGGTGAGCCGCGTCGCCGCGGCGCCGCGCTGCCCCGTAAAGGCGTTGGCGTTGCCGGAATTGACGACCAGCGCCTGCGCGCTGCCGCCGGGCAGATGCGTGCGGCACCAATCGACGGGCGCCGACGGGCAGCGCGAGCGCGTGAACACGCCGGCCACCGCCGCCCCTTGCGGAAACGTCATGTAGAGGACGTCGGTGCGGCCCTTGTAGCGGATGCCCGCTTCGGCCGTGGCGATGCGCACGCCGGCGATCGGCGGCAGGTCGGGGATGGTCTTGGGCGCGAGAGGGGAGACGGGGTGGGACATGGAGCGTGGCCATATCACCTCTCCCCGTATGCGGGGAGAGGCCCTCTTCCTTCCCCAGCAGGGGAGAGGTGTTACAACTTCTTCGGCTCGGGCGCCGGGGCCGCCGCGGTCGGCTTGTCGAGGCGCTCGACCTTGGCCTTCTCGCGCAAGGCGAGGATCAGGTCCTGCTGGGTCTTGCGGGTCAGGTAAGCCTCGACTTGCTCCTTCATCTCCTCGAAGGGCGGCGTCTGCTGCATGCGCTTCTCTTCGAGCTTGATGACGTGCCAGCCGAACTGGCTTTTCACCGGCTCCGAGACTTGCCCGGGCTCGAGCTTGAAGGCGGCTTCGGCGAAGGGCTGCACCATGCGCTCCTTGGTGAAGAAGCCGAGATCGCCGCCGTCGCCCTTCGAGCCGGGATCCTTCGAGAGCTCGGCGGCGATCTTGGTGAAATCCTCGCCGCCCTTGACGCGCGCGAGCGCCTTCTTGGCCTCGTCCTCGCTCTCGACGAGAATGTGGCGGGCCCGCACCTCCTGTTCCGGCGTCAGGTTCTTGACCGTGTCGTCGTAGAGCGTGCGCATCGCTTCGGGGGTAACCGCCTTCTTCACCTCGCGGTCGAGGTATTCGTCGAGAAGCAGCTTGTCGCGGAAATAGGCGAGCTTGCGGGCGAAAGCCGGCCCCTCGCCGATCTTGGCGGCTTCCGCCGCCTTGGCGCCGGTCTTCAGGTCGACGAGGTAGCCGACGACCATGTCACGCTTTTGCGCCTCATCCATGTTGGGCAGGGAGAGGGCCGGATCCTCGGCCGCGAGGGCGAGGTCAGCCTCCGTGATGGGCGTCCCGTCGACGCGCGCCACGACCTTGTCGCCGGCCGGAGCGGGGGCAGCTCCGCCGGGCGCCGGCGGCGCGCCCGTTTGGGCGAGGGCGAGACCGGCCGCCGCAAGGCTTGTCGTCAGCAGCGCTGAGCGGAGAAGGGTTCTGGCGAGCAGCATACGGGGCGTCCTGATGAAACGGAAAGCGCGAGCACCAGGCTCGCGTAGACCGAGACGTGGCGGAGTTTCGGCCGATTGACAAGCTTGGCCGTCGGTCGGCGGCGTCGCACCTCCCGGCCAGGGAGAGCCTCGGGACAAGTTGCCAACGCCCTCCCGCATCCTCATGGTGCTGCAACCCGGTCGGGCTTAGCGGATCAACGGCAAGCCCTGCTGCGATGGCTCTGTTTGAGCGGAGGAAACGCAATGAAATCCATGTTCGGCACTGTTCTATCCCTCGGCCTCGTGCTCGGCCCCGTAGTGGCCGTGGCGCAGGTCTCAGACAATACGGTCAAGATCGGCATCCTGAACGACCAGTCCGGCGTCTATGCCGATTTCGGCGGCAAGTGGTCGGTCGAGGCAGCGCAGATGGCGGTCGCGGATTTCGGCGGCAAGGTGCTGAACGTCCCCATCGAAATCGTCAGCGCCGATCATCAGAACAAGCCCGACGTCGCCTCCAACCTCGCCCGCCAGTGGTACGATCTCGACAAGGTCGACGCGATCATGGAGCTGACGACCTCGTCGGTCGCCCTTGCCGTCCAGCAATTGTCCAAGGAAAAGAAGAAGATCAACATCGTCACCGGTGCAGCGACGACCGATCTGACCGGAAAGGCCTGCACGCCGTACGGGTTCCATTGGGCCTACGACAATCGCGCGCTCGCCGTCGGCACCGGCGGCGCCGTTGTCGAGCAAGGCGGCGACACCTGGTTCTTCATCACGGCCGATTACGCCTTCGGCCACTCGCTCGAGCAGCAAAGCTCGAACTACGTCAAGTCGAAGGGCGGCAAGGTCGTCGGCGCCGTGCGCCACCCCTTGAGCGCCCCGGACTTCTCCTCCTTCCTGCTGCAAGCGCAAGGGTCCAAGGCGAAGATCATCGGGCTCGCCAATGCCGGTCTCGACACCTCGAACGCCATCAAGCAGGCCGCCGAATTCGGCATCGTCCAGGGCGGCCAACGCCTGGCCGCCCTCCTGTTCACGCTGGCCGAGGTGCACGGGCTCGGGCTCAAGGCCGCTCAAGGGCTGGTTCTGACGGAGGGCTATTACTGGGACCTCGACGACCAGAGCCGCGGCTTTGCCAAGCGCTACATGGAGAAGACCGGCCGCATGCCCAACATGGTCCATGCCGGCACCTACTCGGCCGTCACCCAATACCTCAAGGCCGTGCAGGCGGCAGGGACCGACGAGACCGAGGCGGTCGCCAAAAAGCTGCACGAGATGCCGGTCGACGACTTCTTCGCCCGCAAAGGCAAGGTTCTCGCCAACGGCCGCATGGTGCACGACATGTATCTGTTCCAGGTGAAGGCTCCGAACGACAGCAAAGGACCTTGGGACTACTACAAGCACCTCAGCACGATCCCGGGCGATCTCGCCTTCGCCTCCTTCCAGGAGAGCGGCTGCGCCGTGACGCAGTGATGCGCGGCGGGCGTCCCTCCCTTCGAGGGAGGGACGCCCGTGTGGCCTTCTTGCCATTGCGATTGCGGTATTTCGCCCGTCGCCTTTCAGATGCGCGGGGCAACGATTAAGTCTATAAGGCGGCCCTCCGCTCCCCCGATTCCGTTATCGACGACAGGTTTGAGATGCTCGGCGCTCTCGCGAAGAAAGTTTTCGGCTCCGCCAACGACCGGCGGGTCAAGTCCTACCAGCCCCGCGTCACGGCCATCAACGCCCTGGAGCAGGAGCTCGAAAGCCTGTCGGACGAGGCGCTGCGGGCGCGCACGGACGCTTTCAAGGCGGAGCTTGCCGGGGGCAAGAGCGTCGACGATATCCTGGTGCCGGCCTTCGCCACCGTGCGCGAGGCGGCCAAGCGCACTCTCGGGCAGCGTCACTTCGACGTTCAGCTGATCGGCGGCATGGTCCTGCACGAGGGCGGCATCGCCGAGATGAAGACGGGCGAGGGCAAGACGCTGGTGGCGACGCTGCCCGTCTACCTCAACGCCCTCTCCGGCAAGGGCGTGCACGTGGTCACGGTCAACGACTACCTCGCCCGCCGCGACGCCGACTGGATGGGTCAGATCTACACCTTCCTCGGGCTCTCGGTCGGCGTCATCGTGCACGGCCTCGACGACAACGACCGCAAGCTCGCCTACGACTGCGACATCACCTACGGCACCAACAACGAATACGGCTTCGACTACCTGCGCGACAACATGAAATACGACTTCGCCCAGATGGTGCAGCGCGGGCACAACTACGCCATCGTCGACGAGGTCGACTCGATCCTTATCGACGAGGCGCGCACACCCCTGATCATCTCCGGGCCGATCGACGACCGCTCCGACCTCTACGTCGCCATCGATGCGCTCATCCCGCGCCTCGCGAGCGAGGATTTCGACCTCGACGAGAAGCAGCGCACGGTGTCGCTGACCGAAGCCGGCAACGAGAAGATGGACGGCATGCTGCGCGAAGCCGGCGTCCTCAAGGAGGGCGATCTCTACGACGCCCACAACGCCACGCTCGTGCACCACGTCAACCAGGCGTTGCGCGCGCACAAGCTGTTCCAGCGCGACAAGGACTACATCGTCCGCAACGGCGAGGTCGTCATCATCGACGAGTTCACTGGGCGCATGATGCCGGGGCGGCGCTATTCGGAGGGCCTGCATCAGGGGCTGGAGGCGAAAGAGCGGGTGCAGATCCAGCCCGAGAACCAGACCCTCGCCTCGATCACCTTCCAGAACTACTTCCGTCTCTACGACAAGCTCGCCGGCATGACCGGCACGGCCGCCACCGAGGCGGACGAGTTCCAAGAGATCTACAATCTCCAGGTCGTCGAGATCCCGACCAACGTAGCCGTCGCCCGTCTCGACGAGGACGACCAAGTCTACCGCACGGTCGAGGAGAAGTACAAGGCCATCATCGAGGAGATCGAGACCGCGCATCGGCGCCAACAGCCGGTCCTCGTCGGCACCGGCTCGATCGAGAAGTCGGAGCTCCTGGCCGAATTCCTGAAAGAGCACGGCTTCCGGCAGATCGACTTCTCGGACCCGAAGGCGCTGGAAGAGCTCTACGCCGCCGCTCGCGAGGGGCGGGCCTCGAAGCAGTTCGCGGTGCTGAACGCCCGCTTCCACGAGCAGGAAGCCTACATCGTGGCCGAGGCCGGCGTGCCGGGGGCCATCACCATCGCCACCAACATGGCCGGGCGCGGCACCGACATCAAGCTCGGCGGCAATGTCGAGATGCGCATCGCACAGGAGGTCGCCGATCTCCCGGACGGGCCCGAGAAGGACGCCCGCATCGCGGCCATCAGGGCCGAGGTCGAGGCCAACCGCGCCGTCGTGCTCGGCGCCGTCGACAAGGCCGATCCAGCAGCGGGCCGCAAGCACGACCTGCCGGGCGGCCTCTACATCATCGGCACCGAGCGTCATGAATCCCGGCGCATCGACAACCAGCTGCGCGGCCGCTCCGGCCGCCAGGGTGACCCCGGACGCTCGAAGTTCTACCTGTCCCTCCAGGACGACCTGATGCGCATCTTCGGCTCCGACCGCATGGACGGCATGCTGCAGAAGCTCGGCCTGGAAGAAGGCGAGGCCATCATCCATCCGTGGATCAACAAGGCCATCGAGAAGGCGCAGCAGAAGGTCGAGGCGCGCAACTTCGACATCCGCAAGAACATCCTCAAATACGACAACGTCATGAACGACCAGCGCAAGGTCGTGTTCGAGCAGCGCAAGGCCTTCATGGGCGAGGACAGCGTGCGCGAGACGATCGACGAGATGCGCCACGGCGTCATCGACGATCTCGTCGCCCGCCACATCCCCGACGGCGCCTATCCGGAGCAGTGGGACGTCGCCGGCTTGAAGGAGGGCGCGGCGGGCCTCCTCAACCTCGACGTGCCCGTCGAGGCTTGGGCCAAGGAGGAGGGCATCGCCGACGAGGAAATGCGCGAGCGCCTGCGCAAGGCCTCCGACGAGACCTATGGGGAGCGCGTCGAGAAAAATTCCGCCGAGGTCATGACCTATGTCGAGAAGCAGGTGCTTTTGCAAAGTCTCGACCATCTTTGGCGCGAGCATCTCGTCACCCTCGACCACCTGCGACAGGTGATCGGCTGGCGCGGCTACGCCCAGCGCGACCCGCTCAACGAATACAAGTCGGAGGCCTTCGACCTCTTCAACGAGCTGATCGGGCATCTGCGCGAGCAGGTGACGGGGCAGCTCATGCGCATCGAGGTGGTGTTCCAGCAGCCCGAGCCCGAGCTGCCGCCCATGTTCGCCCAGCATCTCGACCCGGCCACCGGCGAGAACGAGCTTGAGCCGGCGCGCGGCTCGGGCAGCTTCGGCGGCGCTGGCCCGGCCCTCGGCTACGCGGCCGCAGAGATGTCCGGCGACACCGCCGTGCTCGAGCGCGACCCGCACAATCCGACCAGCTGGGGCAAGGTCGGCCGCAACGAGGTGTGCCCGTGCGGCTCAGGCAAGAAGTTCAAGCACTGCCACGGGCGGTATGCGTAGTGTTCGGACCGGGTGTACGTATGTTCTACGTAAATGGCGCGAAAACTCACGATCCAAGACTCTGACGAAATTTACGACGGGCTGCAGCGCCACGTAGGCAAGCGCGGCCGCCGACGAGGAGGCGGAGCGTGAAGCCAAGGAACGGCTGGACGCAGACCTCGGCGACAGCCTTCCCGATGAAGATGGGACTTGGCTCCGCGAGCCAACCGCACCTGCAACCGCCTTCAAGTCGTTCCGCTGACGTCGAAGCTCAAGTGCGTCTATACCTGGGAGGCCCGTGTCAAAGGCCAGTCGAGGAAAGCGCTCGCCGACCAGATTCTCACGGTCGTCAAAGAGCGCTTACCGAGTCGTGTCGGCAGCTTTTCCCTCGCCGATTTGCGTGAGGGTGAGCGTGCCTTGCGCGTTCAGCTGAACCTGCACTGAAACAAACGGGACGGCAGAAGGTGCCGCCCCGCCCATATTCTGAAGCCAAGGAGCGTCAGCGCGCCGGCGCGAAGATGCCGAGCTGGCTGGCGACGAGGTCGACCGAGAGGGTCGCGACGAACGCCTCGCTGCACCACTTGGAGCGCCCTGAGCCGGTGAAGACGCCTTTCGGATCGGTGGTGTTGATGAAGCACTCGTCCTTGCTCAAGTCGGTGTCGTGGTAGCGCAGGTCGAGCGTGAAGTTGTTCCAGGTGTAGGACACGCCGGCGTTCCAGTAGGTGTAGTCGATCAGCTCGAAGCCGCCGAGATAGGCATCGACGCGGCCGAGCTCGTAGCGGCCGATCTCGCCAGAGATGGCGAAGCCGGCCGGCAGGATCGTGTCCGGGATGACGTATTTGGCGGTCGCGTTGAAATAGGTGGCGTTGGCGCCCGAGCCGAGAAAATCGCCCGTGTGGAAGACGCCGGCGCCGAGCGTCAGGCTGTCCATATACGTATAGGAGACCTTGCCGGCGACCTCGAGGAAGTCGGTATCGCGCGGCGTCAGGATGACGTCGTCGACGATGAACTGCGTCTCGTCGGGATAGACATAGCCGATCACGCCGAAATCGAAGGTGAGCGGGCCGAGCTTCGGCCGGATGCCGGCCGTCAGGTCGATCTCGGCGAGAGGCTTGGTCGGCAGGTCGACGCCGTAGCCGGCAACGCCGGCATAGACGAAGTTGTCGAACAGCTGCAGCTCGCCGTAGCCCTGCGGGCTGAAGCCGCGGTCGGATTGCGAGATGCCGCGGAAATTATAATCCGAGGCGGCGCGCAGGCCGAAGGCGAAATCGACCAGCTTGGTCTCGACGGGCGCCTCGACGACCGGCGGCGGGGGCATCATCTTCCGCTTCGTGCGCGGGGCATCGGCCGCCACGGCCATCCCTGCGGATGCGACGAGGGCGACCGCAGCCCCCAAGGACAATCGGCCAGCCTTTCCGCGGCCTGCGCTCATTTTTTTCGACATGGGACCCCAGCTCCAGACTGAATGATCGCTTGCTGCGATCTGCAAGCTTGAGAATTCCGGAATACGCCGGAAGGGGCAAAGCGATTGTTTATGCAGTTGCCGCCTTCTTGGGCAACGCGGCGTCGCGCGCACGGTTTTGGACAGCTATGTTGCTGCCGCGCTACACCCGTGGCGTGCGCGTGACCGGCCTTGGCGCGAAGCGCTAACCGGCGTCAGTTTAGACGGGCGAAGCCGTTGCTGGCCGGCAGCACAGGCTGCGACCCGGCCAGCGTGGCGTTGGGCAGGGCGGCGCGGCGGTCCGGCGCCGCTGCCTGCGGCTTGGCACTGCTCGATGCGCCGCGAGGGGGCATGGCAGCCGCGGGGGCGGCCGGGGCTTTGGCCCGATCCTTGGCCGGCGCCTCGACCGGCACCTCGCGCGGACCGGCGGCCAGCGCGTCGGGCCGGCTCACCTCGCCGAGATTGCGGCTTGAGCGGCTGTCGAGAAAGGCGAAGGCGCTCCGGCTATCGCTTTCGCCGCCGGACGCCGCCACCATGGCCTTGTGGAACGAGCCGTGCCCGCCGCCGTCGTCATAGACCGTGCGCACGGCGGGGATGCCGGTGCCGACGAGCTCGGCGATCCTGTGCTCGTCCGCGGCGCGCTTCTGCGCCACGGCCGGATGCTCGGGGCCGAACGCGTAGCGCCCGTTCGCGACCGTGACCCCCGGCTCCTCCTTCAAGATTTCGAAGCTGTCCGAGCCTTCCTTGAGGTTGCGCCAGAACGCCATGTTCGGATCGGCGCGATGCTTGGCGAGGTTCTCGGCCGTCATGCGGAAGGGATAGGACTGGAACTGGAAACCGCGCTGGCCGCCGGCGAAAGCTTCGCGGGCGATGGCGTAGACCTCGGAGATGGCTTCGTCGGTCATGGCGAAGCAGCCGCGCGACGAGCAGGTCCCGTGCACCATGAGGTGCGAGCCGGTGCGCCCATGGGCGCGGTCGTAAGCGTTCGGGAAGCCGGTGTCGAAGGAGAGGTAGTAGCTCGAGTTCGGGTTCATCAGCGCCGGCGTGACCGTGTAGAACCCTTCCGGCGCCTGCCGGTCGCCCTCGCGGATCTTGGGGCCGAGCTGGCCCGACCAGCGGCAGATCGGGTAGGTCTTGAGCAGGGCGTATCGGCCGTCACGGCCCTTCTTCCACACCTCGAGCTCGGATTCCCTCTTGTAGGCCCGCATCAGGATGGGGTCGCCTTGCGCCATGCCCTTGGACGTCATGAGGGCGGTGGTGGCGGGCGGGATCGGGGCGAGATGCTTGGTGCTGCTAAGGCGCGACCCGTCCTGGCAGGCCGTGAGCGCGAAAGCGAGCGCGACGCTCGCGGCGAGCAGCAGACGATTGCTCATGAGGACCCCCACGTCCGTTCCAGGGCGCCGGCTTTGCCGGTCGTCTCCCAGCCTCACCAAAGGTTACCGTTACGGCCGATCGACCGCAACCGTAGAAGTCTGGAAGGTGGTAAAGGGGGCCTTAACCGGCGGCCCTCAGAGGCTGCGGCCGATCGCCAAAAACTTCTCGGCACGGTGCTCGCGTAGCGCCGCCGCGCCCATGTTGCCGAGATCGCGCAGCGCCTCGGCGATGGCCTCGCCGGTGCGCGCGATGGCGGTCTGCGGGTCGCGATGGGCGCCGCCGGTCGGTTCCGGCACGACCCCGTCGAGGACGCCGAGGCGGAGCAGGTCCTGGGCCGTGATCTTCATGCTGGTGGCGGCGTCCTGCGCCCGGGTCGGATCCCGCCACAGGATGGACGCGGCGCCCTCCGGCGAGATTACGCTGTAGATGGCATGCTCCAGCATCAGCACCTTGTTGGCGGTGGCAAGCGCGATGGCGCCGCCGGAGCCGCCCTCGCCGATCACCACCGAGACGTTGGCGGCTCCGAGCGCGAGGCAGGCTTCGGTGGAGCGGGCGATGGCCTCGGCCTGGCCGCGCTCCTCGGCCTCGATGCCCGGATAGGCGCCGGCCGTGTCGACGAAGGTGAGCACCGGCACCGCGAAGCGGTCGGCGAGCTCCATGAGCCGCGCCGCCTTGCGATAGCCTTCCGGCCGCGCCATGCCGAAATTGTGCCGGATGCGCGTTTCCGTGGAATCGCCCTTCTCCTGGCCGATGACGCAGACGGGAGCGCCGCGGAAGCGGCCGAAGCCGCCGACGATAGCCTCGTCCTCGCCGAACTTGCGATCGCCGGCGAGCGGCGTGAACTCGTCGATCAGCGCGTTGCAATAGGCCAGGAAGTGGGGTCGCTCCGGATGACGGGCGACAAGCGTCTTCTGCCACGGCGACAGCGTCGCGTAGAGCTCCTCCAGCGCCGCCGACGCCTTGGCCTCGAGGCGTCCGATATCGTCCGAGATGGCCACGGCATCGTGGTTGGCGCCGAGGGCGCGCAATTCCTCGAGCTTGGCTTCCAGCTCGGCGACCGGCTTTTCGAAATCGAGATAGCTGCGCATCACGCCTGACGCACGAACCTAATGGGGAAGGGTGTGATCGGAGCCGATCGTCTTCGGCCCGTGCGGGCGCGGACACTGGAGAAGGGCGGGGGGCAAGTCAAGGCAAGTCAAGAAAAGTCAAGGCAAATCAACGAAAATCAAGGCAACCAGACCGGCCGGCCGAATGTCGGTTCAGGGCGAGGAACCCTCATGAGGCGGGCGATATCCTCGGCGATGGCGACGGCGTTGCCGCTCTCGGCCATCGCACGCAGTTCCTCGACCTTGGCTTCAAGCTCGGCGACCGGCTTTTCGAAATCGAGATAGCTGCGCATTTGAAGAAAATATCGCCTCTGAGTGCCGCCGGCCGGAGCGAAACTGGCCTCTGACAGGGTTTTAAGTCAAGCAATGGCGGAACTGGGGCTGCTTCACTCCTCGGACAAGGGGTGCAGGTCGCGAACCAGGCTTTTCAGCCGCTCTTCCAGGACATGGGTGTAGATTTGGGTTGTCGAAATATCGGCGTGGCCGAGCAATGTCTGTACCACGCGGAGATCGGCGCCATTCTGCAGCAGGTGACTGGCGAAGGCGTGGCGCAGCACGTGCG
>DASQLE010000281.1:0-2129 GCA_035630175.1 Beijerinckiaceae bacterium | reverse complement strand
TCAGCGCCTTGACGACGCGGACCTCGGGGAAGGCGCGCTGCAGCTGCTCGCCGACGCTGTCGTCGTTGCAGACCGTGAGTGTCGGCGGCATGCCCTTGGAGAAGTCCAGCGGGTTTGAGACGTCGATCAGGACCTTGCCGGCGAGTTGCTCGGCGCCCGCCGCCTCGAGGACCTCGAGCGCATGCGCGCCCGCGGTCGCGTTGATCGCGAGCTCTCCGAAGGCTGCGGCATCGGCGAAACTTCCCTCGCTCGCCAGCGGCCCGGCGCCGTCGGCCCATGCGACGGCCTTGTCGTTGCCAGTCGAGCGCGAGCCCATGCGCACCTCGTGACCGCGGTCGACGAGTGCCTGCGCGAGCGTGCAGCCGACCGTGCCGGTGCCCAGTACGCCGATGTGCATGGCGCGAGGCTACTCGGCGGGCGGCGGGCGGTCCGGCTTGGCCGGGCGCTTGGGAGCGGCTGGCGGCTTCGCCGCGCCGCTCGCGGGCTTCGCGCCACCGGCGGGCTTCGCCTCGCCCGCCGCGGGCTTGGCGGCGGCGGGCTTCGCCGGCGCGGCGGTCCCGCCATCCTCGGCTGCCACCGACGGCGCCTCGGCCTTGCTGGCGTCGCGATGGGCGAGGTTCGTGCCGTCGGCGGGATCGAAGAGGTGCAGCTTGGCGGCGTCGAACCACAGCCGCGCCTTGCTGCCCTCGCCGATCTCGGACTCCGGGCTCAGCCGCGCGACGGCGCGACCGCCGCCGGCGCCCGGCACGTCGGCCATGCCCGAGTCGCGCGCGAGCTCGGCGAGCTCGTCGGAGCTCACCTCGCCGCCCTCGAAGCCGAAGTACGCGTAGATCTCCGAGCCCATCGACTCGAGCACCTCGATCGGGGCGTCGAACTCGACGCCGTGGCGGCGTGCCTCAGGCGCGAGCTTGGCGTCCTCGAAGTCCTCCGGGCGGATGCCGATGATGACGTCGCCGGCGTCGCCGAGGCCCTTGGGGGCGGGCGCCTCGGCGAACGGGAGCTTGAGCTTGCCGCCCTTCGCCGTGCCGGAGAAGAAGTTCATCGCCGGCGAGCCGATGAAGCCCGCGACGAAGATGTTGACCGGGCTGTTGTAGAGCACGCGCGGCGTGTCGACCTGCTGCAGCACGCCACCGCGCATCACCGCGACGCGATCGCCGAGCGTCATCGCCTCGGTCTGGTCGTGCGTGACGTAGACCGTCGTCGTCGACAGGTCGCGTTGCAAGCGCGAGACCTCGGTGCGCATCTGCACGCGCAGCTTCGCGTCGAGGTTCGACAGCGGCTCGTCCATGAGAAACGCGCTCGGGTCGCGGACGATCGCGCGCCCCATCGCCACGCGCTGGCGCTGGCCGCCGGAGAGGTTGGAGGGCTTGCGGTCCAGGTGCGCCTTGAGGTCGAGGATCCCGGCGGCGTGCTCGACCTTCTTGTCGATCTCCTCCTGCGGCGTCTTGGCGAGCTTCAGGGCGAAGCCCATGTTCTCGCGCACGGTCATGTGCGGATATAGCGCGTAGTTCTGAAAGACCATTGCGATGTCGCGGTCGCGTGGCGCCTTGTCGTTGACCCTCTCGCCGCCGATCAACAACTCGCCCTCGGAGATGTCCTCGAGCCCGGCGATCATCCGCAGCGCCGTCGACTTCCCGCAACCCGACGGGCCGACGAGGATCATGAACTCGCCGTCCTTGATCTCGAGGTTGAGCTTCTTGACGGCCTCGGTGCCGTCGGGATAGCGCTTCGTGACGTCGTGAAGGGCGATGTCGGACATGGTGGGTGTGGCTCCTTTACCCCTTGACGGCACCGGCGGTCAAGCCGGCGACGATGCGACGCTGGAAGATCAGGACGAAGATGATGATCGGAATCGTGACGAGCACCGCCGCGGCGGCGATGTTGCCGGTCGGCGCCGTGAACTGCGAGTCACCTTGGAAGAACGCGATCGCCGCGGGCACCGTCCGCGACTTGTCCGACGACGTCAGCGTGATCGCGAAGATGAAGTCGTTCCAGGCGAAGATGAAGACGAGGATCGCGGCGGTGAAGACGCCCGGTGCGGCGAGCGGCAGGATGACCTTGCGAAAGGCCTGCCACGGCGTCGCGCCGTCGACCTGCGCCGCCTGTTCGAGCTCCCACGGAATCTCGCG
>DASQLE010000280.1:0-5638 GCA_035630175.1 Beijerinckiaceae bacterium | reverse complement strand
GACCCGGGCGGCCAGGCTGGCGGCAAGCTCTACATGGTCGACGTGACGGGGCGCGTCGAGCAGCCGGTGCCGACCCCGTCCTACGCGTCCGACCCGACCTGGTCGCCGCTCCTCTCCGAGGCGCGCTGACGCTCGGCCGATCCCTCCCCTTCAGGGAAGGGCCGAGTGCGAAGCACCGGGGTGGGGTCAAGCTGTGTCAGGATATGGCGCTCCGCGCCATGACCCCGCCCGGCTCGCACGCTGCCGCATGCGAGTCCGCCCTCCCCTGAGGGGGAGGGATCAAGTTAAGCCGTCTCCGCCAGAACCTTGTCGATGGTGATGGGCAGGTCGCGGATGCGCTTGCCGGTGGCGTGGAAGACGGCGTTGGCGATCGCCGCCGGCGTGCCGACGATGCCGATCTCGCCGAGGCCCTTGACGCCGAGCGGGCTCACCTTGTCGTCGTGCTCCTCGACGAAGACGACCTCGATGTCGTGTACGTCGGCGTTCACCGGGATGTGGTACTCGGCGATGTTGTGGTTCATGAAGCGGCCGAGGTTGTGGTCGGTGAAGGTCTCCTCGTGCAGGGCCATGCTCAGGCCCCAGACGACGCCGCCGAGCACCTGGCTGCGCGCCGTCTTCGGGTTCAGGATCTTGCCCGCCGCGACCGCGTTGACGACCCGCGTGACGCGGATCTGCCCGAGCTCCTCGTCGACGCGGACCTCGGCGAAGACGGCCGAGTGCGTGTACGACGCGTAGCGCGTCTTCGTGAGCAGGCTCGGGCTTGCCGTTTCCTCGGCCTGGATGCGATCGACGCCGCCGGCCCGCATGGCCTCGGCGATCGTGACCGACCGTGAGGGATCGGTGGTCAAGACCATGCGGCCGTTGGCGAAACTGACCTGATCGATGGTGGCACCGGCGAGAGGCGAGCCCTTCATTGTCTGCGCGTAGCCGAACAGCTTCTCGCGCACGCTCCTGCAAGCGGCGTCGACGGCGGCCCCGGCCGAGGCCGCCGTCCACGACCCGCCTTCGATCGGGGATTTCGGCAAGGAGGAATCGGCGATGCGGGCCGTCACATCCTCCATCGCCAGCCCGAACGCGTCGGCGCCGATCTGCGTGAGGATCGTGTAGGTGCCGGTGCCGATATCGGCGGTCGCCGTCGCCACCTCGAGCTTGCCGTCGAGGGTCAGCGTCGCGCGCGCGCTCGTCTTCATCATGTACGCTTCCCACACACCGCTCGCCATGCCCCAGCCGATCAGCTCGCGGCCCTCGCGCATGGAGCGCGGCTCGGGCTTGCGCTGCGCCCAGCCGAAGCGCTCGGCGCCGAGCCGGTAGCAGGCGCGCAGCTCCTTCGACGTGAACTCCTTGTCGGCGTTCTCGTCGCGATCGGTGTAGTTGCGGAGGCGCAGCTCGACGGGATCGACGCCCGTCGCATAGGCGAGCTCGTCCATGGCGCACTCGATCGCCGAAATGCCCGTCGGAGCGCCGGGTGCGCGCATGTCGCCCGGCGTATAGGTGTCGAGCTTGGCGATCTGGTAGCTCAGCGCGATGTTCTTCGGGTGGTAGAGCAGGCTCGACCAGTTGACGACCGTCTCCTGGTAGTCCTCGAACTGCGAGGTGCCCTGCACGGCGTCATGCTTCAGCGACACGAGCCGGCCGTCCGGCTCGGCGCCAAGCATCACAGTGCTGATCGTCGCGGGCCGGTGCGTGAAGGTGAACATCTGGTCGCGCGTCAGCTCGACCCGCACCGAGCGCTCGAGATCGATCGTCGCCATGACGGCGAGGAACAATTGGTATTGCGGGCGTAGCCCCGATCCGAAGCCGCCGCCGACGAAAGGCGACACCACCTGCACGTCGTCCTTCGACAGGCCGAACACGCTGGCGACGTAGCCCTGGCTGTTCTGCACGCCCTGGATCTTGTCATGGACGGTAAGCTTGCCGCCGCCTTCCCACACCACGGTCGAGGCGTGCGGTTCCATGGGATTGTGATGCTCGGGAGCGTGGTTGTACTCGCCCCACACCCGCACCGGCGCATCCGCATACGCCTTCATGGCGTCGCCCTCGGGCTTCGGCGGGGGCGTGATGCCGGAGCGCTTCTTCGGCGGCACGTAGGCGTGCGCGCGGGCGAGCTTCAGGTCCGTCTCGTGCTCCTCCGTTTCGTATTCGGCGCGGATCAGCGAGGCGGCGTAGCGGGCGATCTCGAACGTTTCGGCGACGACGAGGGCGATCGGCTGGCCCGAGTAATAAACCTTCTCGTCATAGAGCGGCCGGAACGGGGTGCCGGGCGGCGCCACCTCGTCCTGGTAGCTCGAGCTGAACCAGGCCGTGCGCGGCCGGTTCTCGTGCGTGAACACTCTCAGGACGCCCGGCACGGCCTCGGCTGCACTCGTCTCGATCGCCGCGATTCGCCCGCGTGCCACGGCGCTCGAGACCACGTAGCCGTAGGCGAGGTTGGGCGCCTCGAACTCGGCGGCATATTTGGCGGCGCCCGTGACCTTGGCCGGGCCGTCGACGCGGCTGCGCGGCGCGCCGATATGGGGATCGTTCCTGAGCATGGCGGCCTCGCTTCGATGGGTTGAGCATGCCGTTCTCCGAAAAGTGGTATCCACTTTTCGGCAGCGTGCTCTAGCGGATGCGCTTGTCGACTTGCGATTGCGGCGTGCCGGCGGCGGCTTGCCCGAGGGCGCGCACGATCGCCCGGCGGGCGAGATCGATCTTGAATTCGTTGTGCTCGTAGCCTTTGGCGCCTTCGAGCAAGAGATCGGCCGCAGCGGCGAACGCCTGGCGATCCGCCGCCTTGCCGGCGAGACGCTCTTCGGCGTCCGTCCGGCGCCAAGGCTTGTGAGCGACGCCGCCGAGCGCGATGCGCGCGCGCCGGATCGAGCCGCCGTCCATTTCCAGGCCGACTGCGACGGAGACGAGCGCGAAGGCGTAGGACAGACGGTCGCGCAGCTTGAGATAGGTATAGTTGGTCCGAAACGCCTGCGCCTCCGCGGGCAGCGCGACGGCGGTGACGATCTCGTCGCGCTTGAGCGTGGTGTCGATCTCCGGACGGTCGCCCGGCAGGCGGTGATACTCGGCCATCGGGATGGCGCGGGCGCCGCCCGGCCCGGCGACATGAACGGTCGCTTCGAGCGCGGCGAGCGCCACGCACATGTCGGAGGGGTGCGTCGCGATGCAATGCTCGCTCGCGCCGAGGATGGCATGGATGCGGTTGACGCCCGAGACGGCAGGGCAGCCCGTGCCGGGCTCGCGCTTGTTGCAGGGCGTCTCCGTATCATAGAAATAATAGCAGCGGGTGCGCTGGTTGAGGTTGCCGCCGGTGGTGGCGGCGTTGCGCAGTTGCGGCGTGGCGCCGGCCAGGATGGCGCTGGCGAGCAGCGGGTAAAGCTCCTCGACCCGCGCGTCGTAGGCCACATTCGTGTTCGGCACGAGCGCGCCGATGCGGAGGCCGCCGTCGCTCTCCTCGATGCGGTCGAGCCCAGTGATGCGGGTAACGTCGATCAGCCGCGCCGGCCGCTCGACATTGTATTTCATGAGATCGACGAGATTGGTGCCGCCGGCGACGATCTTGGCGGCGGCATCGGCGGCGAGCGCCCGCACGGCCTCGTCGAGGCTCGCGGCGCGGGTGTAGGAGAACCGGTTCATGCCGCAGCCTCCTTCATGGTGACGCCGCCAGCGGCGAGCACATCCACGACGGCGTCGACGATGTTGGGATAGGCCCCGCAGCGGCACAGGTTGCCGCTCATGTATTCGCGGATCTCGTCGCGCGTGTGCGCCCGGCCTTCCTCGATCAGCGCCACCGCCGATAGGATCTGTCCCGGCGTGCAGTAGCCGCATTGGAAGGCGTCGCGCTCGATGAAGGCCGCTTGTATTGCGTGCAGGCGGCCGCCTTCGGCCAGCCCCTCGATTGTCGTGATCTCGCGACCCTCCTGCATGACCGCGAGTTGCAGGCAGGAATTCATGCGCCGGCCGTCGATCAGCACCGTGCAGGCGCCGCACTGGCCGTGGTCGCAGCCCTTCTTGGTGCCGGTCAGGCCGAGCTGCAGACGGAGCAGGTCGAGCAAGCTCGTCCACGGAGCGATGTCGAGCCGCCGGGCGCGGCCGTTGATGGTGAGGCTTACGGACACTTCATCGGGCACGGCGATCGACCCCTTGCTGGCGCTTAACGAGGCTCCCTCCGCAACGGATTAGAGTCGCTCTAAGTTCCGCCGTTGGCGGCTCATTGCGCGCGAAAGTATTCGCGTCTCGCCGCGCGGTCCGCCGCCGCACCCTCCGTTTGCGATGGCCATGGGCAACGCCCGTTCGATCGCGCGTGTCAGCCGACGCGCACGGCGCGGCCGGTGCGCGCCGCCTCGCCGATGGCTTCGATGATGCGCATGTCGGCGAGACCCATGGCGCCCGGCGTGCGCACCTCGCGGTTGTTGAGGATGCAATCGGAGAAATGATCCATCTCGGCCGCGAAATGGTTGACCTGCCGGATCTGCAGCTCCGCCTTCTGGGCCGTGCCGGCTTCCTCCTCGCCCGACTTCACGCTGAGCCGCAGGCCGCGATAGGCGAAGGCCGGATCCATGTCGACGAAACCCTTCTCGCACTGCACACGGTAGCGATTGCTCCGCGCGGAGTCGAACGAGCAGTCGCAATGGGCGATGATTCCGGACGGGTAGCGGAGCGTGAAGGCGACGCTGGCCGGCACCTCGCGGAAGCGCGGGTTGTCCTTCGGCTGATGGGCGAAGGCCGTCACTTCGACCGGCTCCTCGCCGATGCAGTAGCGCGCCGCGTTGATCGAGTAGATGCCGACATCGCCGACCGGCCCGCCGCCGAGCTCGGCCGAAAGACGGATGTTCGGCGCCTGCGTGACCTGGCAATTCGACGACGAGAACGTCCTGATCGGGCCGAGCGCCTTCTCCCGGCACAGCTCCATCGCCTTCAGGTTGAGCGGCTCGTAATGCAGGCGATAGGCGATCATCAGCTGGCGGCCGGCGTCGCGCGCGGCGGCGTTCATGCGCTCGCATTCGGCGACGCTCACGGCCATCGGCTTCTCGCACAAGACGTGCTTGCCGGCTTTCAGCGCGCGGATCGTGTATTCGGCGTGCATGCTGTTCGGAAGGATGATGTAGACGGCGTCGACGTCGCGGTTGTCGGCCAGCCGGTCGAAACCGGCGTAATCGTAGATCGCCTTCGCATCGACCCCGTAGACCTCGGCGACCTGTTTGGCCTTGTCCGGATGCCCGCTGACGAGGGCGGCAGGGCGCGACAGCTTGCACTCGCCGAAGGCCGGCATCTCTTCTTCGAGCGCCAGCTGGCCGAGGCCGACAATCGCCCAGCCGGCCTTACGGGCGACGGGTTCAGGCACTTTCAGCTTCGCCGGCTGGCGGTCGGGCGGCGCCAGCAGGACGGCGCCGCCGGACGCGCCGCTCGCGGCCGTCGCCGCGCCGAAGCCTGCCGCCTGCGCCGTCAATGGACCTCCAGCCAAGGCGCCGACCCCGAGCAGGGTTGCGGCCGTGAAGCTGCGCCGGTTCGTCTCGAACGCCATGCGATTGTCCGTATCCATGATGGTTTCAAGGTCCGTCGCCGCCGGTGATGTTGGTGTCGAAGACATGCCGCTCGCCATCCGAGACGGCACCGCCGGTAACGCGAGTTCCCGCCGGCCGGTGGCCGG
>DASQLE010000279.1:0-2630 GCA_035630175.1 Beijerinckiaceae bacterium | reverse complement strand
TCGCCCTGATGGTGCTCTACGTCATGCCGGCGAGCTTCCAGGAGCTTCGCCTCCTGATCACCAAGGTCCGCGCCGATTTCGTCGCCAACATCGTCAAGGAAGGCCAGTTCTCGAGCCTCGATAACGGCATCACGTTCCATTACCGGGAACGGTCCGGAGACGCGCTTCTCGGCATCTTCATGCAGGACCGGCGGGAGCAGGACCGAGCCATCGTTTATCTCGCCGAGCGCGGCCAAACGGTCGAGTTCAACGGCCAGAGCTACATGGTTCTCGAGAAGGGCAGCGTCCACCGCCAGATGCCGAACACCCGCGATTCCTCGATCGTGGGGTTCGAGCGCTACGCCATCGACCTCTCCGCCCTGAGCCGCGAGGCCGGCGACATCGTCTACAAACCGCGCGAGCGCTCGACCACCCAGCTGCTGCTTCCAGGGGACCCAGAGGACTTCATCGTCCGCTTCCAGAGCGGCCGCCTGCGGGCCGAGCTGCACGAGCGCCTGTCCTCTTGGCTCTACCCCATCGCCATGATGCTGATCGCGTTCGCGGCCCTTGGCGAGGCGCGCACCACGCGCCAGGGCCGCGGCACCGCAGCGGGCGTCGCGGTCGCGGCCGTGGTGGCGCTGCGCATCGCCGCTTTCGCGGCCCTCAGCCTGACCGTGCGCAGCCCCTGGGGCGCCGTGGCCGTCTACGCTCTGCCGCTGACCGTGATCGCGGCCTGCCTGGCCATCATCTTCCAGGGCGCGCGCGTCAAGGCCTTCGGCGCCCGGCTGACGCGCTGGGGCGGGGCCACCCTGCTTCCCCGCTTGCCGCTGCTCGGCAGGGCTTAAGGCCATGGTGCTCATCGGCCCGACCCTCGGACGCTACCTCGCCCGGCAATTCACCAGGACCATCCTGGCGGTCTTCGCGACGGTTTTCGCGCTCGTGTGCCTTCTCGACTTCGTCGAGCTGATGCGCCGGGCCGGCGACGCCGAGGGCGCGACGCCGGCCTTCATGGCCCGTCTCGCCTTCTTTCGTACCCCCGCCATCGCCGAGCAGGTTTTCCCCTTCGCGATCCTGTTCGGAAGCATGGTCACCCTGCTCCAGCTCAGCCGCAAGCTCGAGCTCGTCGTGGCGCGATCAGCCGGGGTCTCGGCCTGGCAGTTCCTGCAGCCGGGAATCCTCGTGGCGGCTCTCCTCGGCATCCTGTCCGTCCTCGCCTACAATCCCTTCTCCGCCTATCTAAAGCAGCAGGCGGCCGAGCAGGAGGCCCGGCTGTTCGCCCGGGCCGCCAAGGCGGCGAGCGAGAAGGAGCTCTGGATCCGGCAGAAGAGCGTCGACGGCCAGGCCATCCTGCGGGCCGACGGGGCCATGAGCCGCACGACCACCATCTCGCGGGTGACGATCTTCACCTTCGACGAGAATGGCGTCTTCAACGAGCGGATCGAGGCTCCCGAGGCGGCTCTGCGGGACGGCTATTGGGAGCTGAAGGACGCGCGGATCCTGTCGGCTGCAGAGGAGCCGCAGACCTTCGACACCTACATCCTGGCCTCGAATCTCCACCCCTCGCAGGTCCGACAGACCTTCACGCCTCCCGAATCAGTGCCCTTCTGGGACATGGCCGAGACCATCGCCCGGACGGAACGCTCCGGCCTCGACGCCACCCGCTACAGGCTTCAACATGATATACTTCTCGCCCGGCCGCTCCTGTTCGTGGTGATGGTTATTCTGGCGGCTTCCGTTTCGTTAAGATTCTTCCGGTTTGGTGGAGTCGCGCCCATGGTGTTGGGTGGCGTGGCCGCCGGCTTCATGCTTTACGTGGCGACGGAGGTCATGCGGGACTTGGGCAGCGCCGGCCTTGTGGGTCCGACGGTGGCGGCCTGGTTCCCGGCAGTGGTAGGGAGTTTGCTAGGAACCCTAGCTTTGTTGTACCAAGAGGACGGGTGATGGTCCTCGAAGCGAAAACGCGGCGCGGAGTGGGAATGACACAGGTGGGACGCACGGTCGCTGCCCTTGCGATCGCGACGGCGCTTTGGTGCGCCGGCGGGCCCGCCGTCGCGCAATCGACCCTGAACGAGAGCATCGCCGGGCGCGCCTCCGGACAGGGCGACGCCCGCCTGCTCGTCGAGGCGAAGGAGATCGTCTACGATAACGACCGGAACACCGTCTCCGCGGTCGGCAACGTCGAGCTCAATTACGGGGGCCGCACCCTTCAGGCCGACCGGGTCGTCTACGACCGCAAAACGGGGCGCGTCCTCGCGGAGGGCAACGCCCGCCTGACGGAGGCGAACGGCTCCGTGGTGACGGGCGGCCGTTTCGAGCTGACCGACGATTTCAAGAACGGCTTCATCGATTCGCTCCAGGTCGAGCAGACCATCGTGGACAGGGGCACGCCGGCGCGAGCCCGTTTCTCGGCCCCTCGCGCCGAACGCACGGAAGGTGAAACCACGACTTTCGAGCGCGGCACCTACACCGCCTGCGAACCCTGCCAGAACAATCCGGAGCGGCCGCCCCTGTGGCGGGTCAAGGCTGCGCGCATCATCCACAGCAACTCGGAACGTACGATCTATTACGAGAACGCCACCCTCGAACTCGCCGGGGTGCCGGTCGCCTACCTGCCGTATTTCTGGACGCCCGACCCGACGGTGAAGCGCAAG
>DASQLE010000278.1:0-2478 GCA_035630175.1 Beijerinckiaceae bacterium | reverse complement strand
TCCTCGGCGGCGCGACCATGCGTGAGCCGGACGGCGTCGCCCTGTCGTCGCGCAACCGCTATCTGTCGCCCGCCGAACGCGCCGTCGCGCCGCGCCTCCATCATGCGCTGCAGGAGGGCGCCGCCGCCATCCGCGCCGGCGCGGCCCCCGCCGAGGCCGCGGCTGAGGCCGCAGCGGCGCTCGCCGCCTCCGGCTTCGCGGTCGATTACGTGGCGGCACGCGACGCCGAGACCCTCGAGCCGGTCGCCTCGCCAGCAGCGGGACCCGTCCGGCTGCTCGCTGCCGCGCGCCTCGGCCGCACCCGCCTCATCGACAACATCGCGGTTTAAGCTTGGCGCCCGTTGTCATCCCCGGCGAGCGAGCGAGGGAAGGGGATCCAGATGCGCCGGCGCGCGAGAATATGAATCCCCTTCCCCCCGCTTCGCTCCGGCCGGGGACGACATCGTCGGCGTAATGCCGGCGTGCGCAGCGGTCCGGACTGCGCTACGTTCGAGCCCGCGAGGCGAGGCGGCGCGATGAGCGCGAGCGTGACGGATCGCTGGGCGAGCGGCGATCTCTACGAGCCGTATGTGGGGCGCTGGAGCCGGCTCGTCGCGTCGGAATTTCTCGCCTGGCTCGCCGCCCCGTCCGGGCTCGACTGGCTCGACGTCGGCTGCGGCACGGGTGTGCTCGCCGGGACGATCGCCGCGCGCTGCGCGCCGCGGCGGCTCACCGGCATCGACCCCTCGGCCGGCTTCCTAATGCACGCGCAGCGGCTCGGCACGGGCATCGCGCTGGCGCGGGCCGGCGCCGAGGCCCTGCCCTTCCGCGATGCTGCGTTCGACCGCGCCGTGTCCGGCCTCGTGCTCAACTTCGTGCCCGATCCGGCGCGGGCGCTGGCCGAAACGGCGCGCGTCGTGCGCCGAGGCGGCAAGGCTGCGCTCTACATCTGGGACTATGCCGGCAAGATGGAGATGATGCGCCGCTTCTGGGATGCGGCCGGCGCGCTCGATCCTGCCGCCGTCGAGCGCGACGAAGGCCGGCGCTTTCCGATCTGCCGGCCAAAGCCTCTGCGCGAGCTCTTGACCGCAGCGGGCTTTATCGACGTTGACGCGCGCGCCATCGACGTGCCGACCGTGTTCCAAGATTTCGACGATTACTGGACGCCATTCCTCAGTGGGCAGGCGCCGGCGCCCGGCTATTGCATGTCGCTCGGCGAGGAGGCTCGCGCGGCGTTGCGGGAGCGGCTCCGGACGAGCTTGCCCGTCCAGGCCGACGGCAGCATCCATCTCATCGCACGAGCGTGGGCCGTGCGCGGGACCCGGACCTGAGGCCGTCCTGCGCGACGGTCAGTGATACACCCGTCGGGTGCCGCCGCCCGCGGCTCGGTCCCAGGCCTTGATGCTGCCGCCGTCGAGACCGGTGTCGCCGAGGCGGTCGCTCAGCATGCTGAATTTCTGCTCGCGCGCCTCGAGATCGATGGGGATGGCCTCCTCGGCCGATCCTTCCAGCTCGGCGGCCGTGACGAGATCGAAGGCAGCCGACATTTCCGCGTAAGCAAAAGCGACCGGCATGGTGCGGAACAGCGTCGCGAACTCGTCGTCGAGGTCGCCGGTTTCGAGATCGCGCATCTGCACGAGATAGCCGTCGGCGTGCTCGCAGACCTCGTAACGGGAATGATGTCCCTCGCAGACCGCGAGCAGCATGGCGAACTCCACGAAACGCATAGGAACAATGCCCTCGCCGCCTGCCGGTTCCGCCGTCGCGGGGGCAATGCTCAACGCCGTGAGCGCATCTCGACCTCGACGCTGCCGCCGATGCGGAGCTGAGTACCGTTGCCGAGATCGAAGAAGCCGGGCGTCCGGCCCGCCTTGGTCTCAGGCCGCTTGTCGGTGGTCGGGGGCGGCTTGCATCCGGCCCGCTCCGGAACGCGAACGCCGGGCGGCGGCGCGATGGAGCGGCAGTCCTTGGCGGCGCCCGGCTGCACGACCGCGAGACCGGCGACGAGCGATGCGGGCAGGATTGATAAGCGGGTCATGGAGCTGCCTAGCCTATCCGAGCGATCACAAGAGCCCAAGATCGGCGAGCTCGCGGCGCAGGGCCTCGGGCATGGCGGCAAGGTCGCCCGTGCCGCGGCCGAGATCGCGCGGGGTGTCCTTTGCCTCGAGGTAGCGCCAGCCTTGGAACGGGCGGCACGGGCGCGGCTCGACGGCGATCACGGCCGGCTCCAGCACTAGTCGGCAGCGGCCGATGCCGTCGCCGTCGGTGAAGGCCCGCACGGCAAGAAGGCGCTGGCGGCAGGCGAGGTAGCCCTTTACCACCCAATAGAGCGAGCCGCCGTCGAGCAGCGCGTCGCAACGCTTCGGCATCATGCGCGTCGTGTGCGTCTGCTCGTAGGCGCGGCCGAGCCGGCGCGCATGGCTGCGGTTCTCCTCGATCCACTCCTCGAGGTCGCGGATCGTGTCGCAGCCGACGCACAGCTTTGTCAGGTGAAGCGGC
>DASQLE010000277.1:0-7785 GCA_035630175.1 Beijerinckiaceae bacterium | reverse complement strand
CCTTGCGCAGGAACAGGTAATTGACGCCCATCGCCGCCCGGTGCCAGAGCCCGGCATAGTCGTCATTGAGGGTGCGCACGCCCGAGACCTTGTAGATCGGCCTCAGCTGCAGGTGATCTTGCAGGTTCTCCCCGACGCCGGGCAGGTGGTGGGCTACGGGGATGTCGAGCCCCCGCAAGCGCGTCCCGTCGCCGATGCCCGAGAGCTCGAGGATCTTCGGTGAGGCGACGGCGCCTGCCGTCAGGATCACTTCGCCGGAGGCATGCGCCACGCGCCGCTCCCCGGCCTTGACGTAGCTGACGCCGGTGGCGCGCCGGCCGTCAAGGACGACCCGCTCCACATGCACGCCGGTTTCGAGACAGAGGTTGGGGCGGTGCAGGACCGGCTTCAGAAAACCCCGCGCCGCGCTCCAGCGGCGGCCGCGCTTCTGGTTGACCTGAAAGTAGGAGGAGCCGTCGTTGTCGCCCGTATTGAAGTCCCGGATTTTCGGGATGCCGGCCGCGGCGGCGGCCTCCCGGATGCTGTCGAGGATGTCCCAACGGATGCGCGGATGCTCGACCCGCCACTCGCCGCCCCGGCCGTGGAACGCGTTCGGCGGGTCGACGTGGTCCTCGTGCTTCAGGAAATAAGGGAGCACGTCGTCCCAGCCCCAGCCGGTCAGGCCGAGCTGGCGCCAGCCGTCGTAATCCGCCGCCTGGCCGCGCATGTAGATCATGGCGTTGATGGCGGACGAGCCGCCGATCACCTTGCCGCGCGGGTAGGCGAGGGAGCGGCCGTTGAGCCCCGTCTCGGGGGCTGTCGTGAACATCCAGTCGGCGCGCGGATTGCCGATCGCGAACAGGTAGCCGACCGGGATGTGGAACCAGATCCAGCGATCATGGCCGCCTGCCTCGAGCACCAAGACCCGCCGCCGCCCGTCCGCCGAGAGCCGGTTGGCGAGCACGCAGCCGGCCGACCCCGCTCCGACGATGATGTAGTCGAACCTGTCGTGCTGGTCCGTCCGAGCCATGATGTCCTGCGTCGACCCCGGTGAATTGCCACCATACGCCGCCCGTCCGACAAAGGAATAAGGCAAGGGCTCTCGCCGTGGCCTCTGGACTATGACAATCTCGGCGCAAGACGCGGTCGAAACCGCGCGCACGGGGAAAGCGCCGGTTTTGTCCGGCGCCAGGGAGGTCCACGGTGGTGACGACGGCGGCAGCCGAACCTGAGGACACCTTTCCGAAGCTGATCGTGCGCAACGCGCGCGTGCGCCCGCACAGGACGGCGATCCGGCACAAGGATCTCGGGGTCTGGCAGTCCCGGACCTGGGCGGAGGTGCACGAGATCGTGCGCGCCTATGCCGTCGGCCTCGAGGCGCTCGGCATCGGGCGCGGCACCAAGATCGCCGTGATCGGCGACAACCGGCCGCGCCTCTACTGGACCATCGCGGCCGCGCAGTGGCTCGGCGCCGTGCCGGTTCCGGTCTACGCGGATGCAGTCGCCGACGAGATGGCCTACGTCTTGGAGCATGCGGAGGTCACGCATGCCGCCGTGCAGGATCAGGAGCAGGTGGACAAGCTTCTCGCCGTGTCCGATCGGCTGCCGGCGCTGAGGCACGTTCTCTATGACGAAGAGCGCGGCCTGCGCGACTACGACCGCACGCATCTGCACGCAATCGCCCGCGTCATCGACGACGGACGCATGCGCCTCGCCGCGGATCGTGAGGCCGCCGCCATGCTGGCCCGCGAGCTCGAGGCGGGGAGGGGATCCGACCTCGCCATCATCCTCTACACCTCCGGCACGACCGGACGTCCCAAAGGCGTGATGTTGAGCTATGACAACGCCATCAAGGCCGCCGAGATCGGCTGCGGCTTCGACCGCCTGACCGACGCGGACGAGATCATCGCCTACCTGCCGATCGCTTGGGTCGGCGACCACATCTTCTCCTACGCGCAAGCCCTTCTGGCCGGGCTGTGCGTGAACTGCCCCGAGAGCCCCGAGACGGTCGCCGACGACCGGCGCGAGATCGGCGCCACCTACCTGTTCGCGCCGCCGCGCGTCTTCGAGAGCATCCTGACGCTCACCATGGTGCGCATCGAGGACGCCAGCGCCCTCAAGCGGCGCCTGTTCCGGTTCTTCATCGATCACGCCGGCAAGGTCGGCGAGCGCATCCTCGGCGGGGACCGCGTCGCGCCGTGGGACCGGCTGCTCTACGGCCTCGGCAACATCCTCGTCTACGCGCCGCTCAGGAATCGCTACGGCTTCACGCGCATCAAGGTCGGCTACACGGCCGGCGAGGCGATCGGACCGGAGATCTTCAGGTTCTACCGCTCCATCGGCGTCAACCTGAAGCAGCTCTACGGCCAGACCGAAGCCGCCGTTTACGTGACCATGCAGCCGGACGGCGAGATCCGCGCCGATACGGTCGGCCGGCCGGCGCCGCAGGTCGAGATCAGGATCGACGACAACGGCGAGGTGCTCTACCGCTCACCCGGCGTCTTCCTGGGTTACTACAAGGACGCCGAGAAGACGGCCGAGACCATGACGGCGGACGGTTTCGTGCGCTCCGGCGATGCCGGCTTCTTCGACGAGGGCGGCCACCTCAAGATCATCGATCGCGCCAAGGATGTCGGCCGGATGCGCGACGGCGCATTGTTCCCGCCGAAATACATCGAGAACAAGCTCAAGTTCTACCCCAACATCAAGGAAGCGGTGGCGTTCGGCGCCGGACGCGATTGCGTCGCCTGCCTCATCAACATCGATCTCGTGGCTCTCGGCAATTGGGCCGAGCGCCACGACGTGACCTACGGCTCCTACCAGGAATTGGCCGGCCATGCGCTCGTCTACGACATGATCGAGCAGCACGTCGACGAGGTGAACCGCTCGCTGGCGCGCGAGCCCGGCATGGGCGGCGCGCAGATCCGCCGCTTCCTTATCCTGCACAAGGAGCTCGATGCCGATGACGGCGAGCTGACGCGCACCCAGAAAGTGCGGCGCGGCTTCATCGCCGAACGTTACGCCCCGCTCATCCAGGCGCTCTACGACGGCTCCCGCGAAGCCGATATCGCCACCGAGGTCACCTTCGAGGACGGCCGCAAAGGCGTGATCGCGGCGCGCCTCAAGATCCGCGACATGCCGCTGCATCCGGCGGATGCTCCGAGGCTGGAGAGGGCCGCTTGAGGGCGCCGGACGGACCGCCCGTCAAGGGGGATGTGCTGCTCGATGTCGCCAACGTCTCCCTGCGCTTCGGCGGCGTCAGGGCCTTGTC
Source organism: Beijerinckiaceae bacterium (assembly GCA_035630175.1). GTDB lineage: Bacteria > Pseudomonadota > Alphaproteobacteria > Rhizobiales > Beijerinckiaceae > JAJKJG01. Next base: position 4,535 of record DASQLE010000277.1, on the reverse strand, counting down.
CGAGGTGTCGTTCGACATCGTCAAGGGCGAGATCCGTGCCATCATCGGCCCGAACGGCGCCGGCAAGACGTCGATGCTGAACTGCATCAACGGCTTCTACCATCCGAATGAAGGATGCATCACCTTCAAGGGGGTGGCGCGCCGCAAGATGCGGCCGTCGCAAGCGGCGCGCGGCGGCATCGCACGCACGTTCCAGAACGTCGCCCTGTTCCGCGGCATGACGACCCTCGACAACATCATGGCGGGGCGAAGCCTGCACATGCGGCGCGGCTTCATCTGGCAGCTCCTGCGTCACGGCCCGGCGCTGCGCGAGGAGGTCGAGCATCGGCGCTTCGTCGAGGAGATCATCGACTTCCTCGAGATCCAGCACATCCGCAAGGTGCCGGTCGGCAAATTGCCCTACGGTCTGCAGAAGCGCGTGGAGCTGGGCCGGGCGCTGGCGATGGAGCCGGAATTGCTGCTTCTCGACGAGCCGATGGCCGGCATGAACCTCGAGGAGAAGGAGGACATGTGCCGCTTCATCCTCGACACCAACCACGAGTTCGGCACCACGATCGCGCTGATCGAGCACGACATGGGCGTCGTCATGGACCTGTCCGACCGTGTCGTCGTGCTCGATTACGGACGCAAGATCGCCGACGGCTCGCCGAGCGAGGTCAAGCGCGACGGGCGCGTCATCGCCGCCTATCTCGGCGTCGCCCATGAGAGGCGGTGATGGACCTCCTGTTCAAGGTCCTGGTCGAGCCTTTCATCCTCATGGCGGAGGCGCCCGACCTCCTGGTGCAGACCCTCTGGGAGGGCTTCGTGTCAGGCGTTCTCTATGCGCTGATCGCCCTCGGCTTCGTTCTCATCTTCAAGGCATCGGGGGTGTTCAACTTCGCGCAAGGCATCATGGTCGTGTTCGCGGCGCTGACCCTGGTCGGCCTGCACGAGAAGGGCGTGCCTGCGCTCCTTGCGCTGGCCATCGCCGTCGCGGTCATGTTCGTGCTCGCCGTCGCGGTCGAGCGGATGGTGCTGCGACCGCTCGTCAACCAGCCCGACATCATCCTGTTCATGGCGACGTTCGGGTTGACTTACTTCCTCATCGGCCTCGGCGAATTGATCTTCGGCGGCAACCCGAAACGCATGATCGCCAGCGAGCTCTACCTGCCGCAGGGCACGAGCGAGGTGATGCTGCTCGGCGGGCCGGTGCGCTTCCAGCACATCGACATCGCCGCCGCCGCCATCGCTTCCCTGATGATCGCCGGACTGGCTGTGTTCTTCTCGCGGACGCGGATCGGGCGGGCCTTGCGCGCCGTCGCCGACAGCCACAAGGCGGCGCTCTCCGTCGGCATCTCGCTGAACCAGATCTGGATCATCGTCTGGTTCGCCGCCGGCATCGTCGCCCTCGTCACGGGCATCATGTGGGGAGCGCGTTCGGACGTGTCCTTCGCCCTGCAGATCATCGCCCTCAAGGCATTGCCGGTCCTGATCCTCGGCGGCTTCACGTCGATCCCGGGGGCCATCGTCGGCGGCCTGATCATCGGCCTCGGCGAGAAGATCGGCGAGTTCTACTGGGGACCGCTCCTCGGCGGCGGCATCGAGACCTGGCTGGCCTATATCATCGCCCTCCTGTTCCTGCTGTTCAGGCCGCAGGGCCTGTTCGGCGAGAAGATCATCGAGCGGATCTGAGAATGGGCAGTCGGCAGCCGGCAGCGGGCAAGCGGAATTGCGAGATACGTCCTCGAGCGCGCTCCACTGCCGACTGCCGACTGCCGACTGCGTCGGGGGCCTGACATGCTCTACCGCGAGGCCGGCCAATACAAGACGAGCTACGCCGCCGACATGGCGGTGTTCCCGCTGCGCGAGGATCGCCTCGGGATCGCCCTCGTCGTCGTGCTCGCCTACGGCCTCGCCTTTATCGGCAGCGACTTCCTGCTCGGGGCGGTCCTCATCCCGTTCCTCGTTTTCTCGCTGGCCGCCATCGGGCTGAATCTCCTCACCGGCTATGCCGGGCAGCTGTCGCTCGGCACCGGCGGCTTCATGGGCGTCGGCGCCTATGCCTGCTACAAGCTCACCACCGCCTTCCCGGACGTGAACGTCGTCGTCTGGATCCTCGCGTCGGGGTTCTTCTCGGCCGCAATCGGCGTGATCTTCGGGCTGCCGAGCCTGCGCATCAAGGGCTTCTACCTGGCCGTCGCGACGCTTGCGGCGCAGTTCTTCCTGCAATGGTGCTTCAACCGCGTGCCCTGGCTCTACAACTACAACGTGTCGGGCGCCATCGAGGCCCCCTTGCGCACCCTGTTCGGCGTGCCGATCATCGGCCCGACGGCGACCTCGCAGACCCGCTATCTCGTCGTGCTGACGATCGTGATCGTGCTCACCTGGGCGGCATCCAACCTCGTGCACGGCCGTATCGGGCGGATGTGGATGGCGGTCCGCGACATGGACATCGCGGCCGAGCTGATCGGCATCGGGCTGCTGCCCACGAAGCTCCTGGCCTTCGCGGTCTCGTCCTATTTCTGCGGCGTCGCCGGCGCACTGCTTGTATTCCTATGGTATGGTGGGGCCGAATACGACGTGTTCAACATCAACCAGTCGTTCTTCATCCTGTTCATGGTGATCATCGGCGGGCTCGGCAGCCTCATCGGTTCCTTCTTCGGGGCGGCCCTCATCTACATCATGCCGATCGGGCTCAGCCTTCTGTTGCCGGCCGTGCTCGGCCCGTTCGGCCTGTCCGTGCATGCCGCTACCATCGAGCACTTGCGGTTCATGCTCGTTGGCGCTCTCATCATCGTCTTCCTGATCGTCGAGCCGCACGGCCTGGCGCGGCTGTGGCAGATCGGCAAGCAGAAGCTCCGCACTTGGCCCTTCCCCTATTAGGGCCGCCGAAGGACACTGGGACACGTGATTGAGCCGGCCGCTGCCGGAACCTCGGGAGGACAGACGGATGTCGTTTCATAAGCTCACCTTAGATCACGATGCATCTTGTCTGATTCAGACAAGATGCATGAACGTGATCGATTCCAAGAAGTTGAGCATGACGTTCTTCCGAAAAGTGGCATCCACTTTTCGGCGTCATGCTCTGGCAGCCCTTGCCGCGGCTCTCTTCGGCGCCGCGCCTGCGGTTGCGCAGGACACGATCTACGTGCCGCTCATGACCTACCGGACGGGGCCGTTCGCCGGATCCGGCATTCACATCGCCGACGGCATGCGCGACTACCTCACCCTGCTCAACGAGCGCGACGGCGGCATCGGCGGCGTCAGGCTCGTCATCGAGGAATGCGAGACCGGGTACGACACCAAGAAAGGCCTTGAATGCTACGAGGCGGTGAAGCCGAAGAACCCGGTCATGGTGAACCCGTGGTCGACGGGCATCACCTTGCCGCTCATCCCGCGCGCCTCGGTCGACAAGATCCCGATCCTGTCGATGGCGTATGGGCTGTCGGCCTCCGCACGCGGCGAGGTCTTTCCTTGGGTGTTCAATCCTCCAGCCACCTACTGGGACGGCATGTCCCAGATCATCACCTATATCGGCAGCCAGGAGGGCGGGATCGAGAAGCTGAAGGGCAAGAAGGTCGGCTATCTCTATCTTGACGCCGGTTACGGCCGCGAGCCGATCCCGCTCTTCGAGCAGCTCGCCAAGGATTACGGCTTCGAGGCGAAGCTCTATCCGGTCGCCGCGCAGGACATGCAGAACCAGTCGTCGCAATGGCTGAGCGTGCGGCGCGACCGGCCCGATTACATGATCATGTACGGCTGGGGCGCCATGAACCCGACCGGCGTCAAGGAGGCGGCCCGCACCGGCTACCCGATGAACAAGTTCATCTCGATCTGGTGGCCGGGCGACGACGACCTGCGCGCAACCGGCGAGCCGGCCAAAGGCTTCAAGATGCTGAACTGGCACGGGCTCGGCGCGGATTTCAAGGCGCTGCAGGACATCAGGACCCAGGTAGTCGGCAAGGGAAAGAGCCAAGTGGCCTCGCCCGACAAGGTCGGCGAGATTCTCTACAACCGCGGCGTCTACAACTCGATGCTGATCGCCGAGGCGATCCGCACGGCGCAGCAGCTCACGGGCAAGAAGGCGGTCACCGGCGAGGATGTCCGGCGCGGCCTCGAGAACCTCGACATCACGGCCGAGCGGCTGAAGGAGATCGGCCTCGAAGGCTTTGCGCAGCCCGTCAAGCTCTCGTGCAGCGACCATAACGGCCACCTGGCGACCTTCGTGCAGGAATGGGACGGCAAGCGCTTCGCGAAGGCCTCGGACCCGATCCCGCCGATGACGGCCAAGGTGCAGCCGCTGCTCGATGCGGCCGCCAAGGATTATGCCGAGAAGAACACCGGCTGGCCGAAACGCACCGAATCTTGCGATCGGGCATCGTGATCGCAACCCGCCCCCCCTCTGCGGGGGCGGGTTTGAGAGAAGGCCACCATGACCGCCGTCCTGCAGCCGAGGCCCGCCGCCGCGCCGGAAGCCGCGAACGCGATCCTCGCGGTCAACAACATCGAGGTCATCTACGACCACGTCATCCTCGTCCTGAAGGGCGTGTCGTTGA
>DASQLE010000276.1:0-2001 GCA_035630175.1 Beijerinckiaceae bacterium | reverse complement strand
GCGGGCGCCTTGTCGGGATCGAGCCCGGCTTCCTTGAAGGCGTCCTTGTTCCAGTAGAGCACGATGGTGGAGCGCTGGAAGGGCACGCCCCACGTCTTGCCCTCGCTCTGGCTGTTGAGCATGAAGGCCGGGAAGAAGCCTTTCAGCCATTGCCGGTCGTCGTCCGTCTTTACGAAGCCGTCGATGGGGACGATGGCGTCCTCGTCGATGAGCGTGAACATGTCGGTCGACAGGAGCACGGAGGTCACGGGCGGCGTGCCGCTCTTATGCGCGGTCAACGCCTTGACGATGGTCTCCTGGTAGGTGCCCGCATAGATCGGGTTCACCCGGACGTCGGGGTTGGCCTTCTGGAAGTCGGCCGCGTAGCCGTCGATGATCTTGGTGATCGGGCCGCCGACCGCGACCGGATAGAAGAACGAGATCTCGGCCGCGCCCGCTTGCGCAATCGCGGGCTTGGCGAGGCCGGTACCCGCCACAGCGGCCGTGCCGGCCAGGAATTGTCGTCTGTCCATGTTTCTCCCCTTTCCGAGCCGGCTCGATGCCGCCGGCGTTCTTTGCCCGCCCGATGCAACAGGCGGATGATCGTCGCTCACGTCCCCTCGATCCGGCGCCCGCTCGCCTCGTCGAACCAGTGCACGTCCGCCGCATCCCACGCCAGGCGAACCGTGTCGCCGGCCTCCGCCGCCGTCCGTCCCGCGAGACGGACCACGAAGCTGTCCCCGCCCAAGCGCGTGTCGAGCAGGGTGTCGGCGCCGAGATATTCGACCGCCGCGACCGCGGCGGCAATCCCGTTCGGATCGATGCGCGCGTCTTCGGGGCGGATGCCGACGGCGAGTTCGTCCGGTCGGCGCCCGGGAGGAGCGCCGGCCATGGCCCAAGCGCCCGCGCCCGCGAGGACCTGCGCCGGCAGCACGTTCATGGGCGGGGTGCCGACGAAGCGCGCGGTGAAGATCGTCCGCGGCCGCTCGTAGAGGTCGGCCGGCGGCGCGTCCTGCTCGATGCGGCCGTCCTTCATCAGCACGACCTGATCGGCCATGGTCATGGCCTCGACCTGGTCGTGCGTGACGTAGAGCATGGTGATGCCGAGCCGCCGCTGCAGGGCGCGGATCTCGCGCCGCATCTCGACACGCAATTGCGCATCGAGGTTCGACAGCGGCTCGTCCATCAGGCAGACGGGCGTCTCGGCGACGATCGCCCGCCCGAGGGCGACGCGCTGCTGCTGACCGCCGGAGAGCTGCGAGGGCCTCCGATCGAGCAGCGCCTTGAGGCCGAGCACGTCCGCCGCGCGCTTGAGGCGAGCGTCCCGCTCCGCGCGCGGCACGTTGCGCACCCTCAGCCCGAACAGGATGTTCTCCGCCACCGACAAATGCGGGAACAGGGCATAGCTCTGGAACACCATCGAGACGCCGCGCTTCGCCGGCGGCAGGTCGGTGACGTCGCGGCCGGCGATGGCGATGCTGCCGGAGGTGGCCGTCTCGAGCCCGGCAATGAGGCGCAGCGTCGTCGACTTGCCGCATCCCGACGGCCCGAGCAGCGCCACGAGGCGGCCCGGCTGCGCCGAAAAGCTGATGCCGTCGACCGCCGGCTCGCCGCCCCACGATTTGGTGACACGCTCGACCTGCACGTCCGCCACGGTTGTTCCTTCCGATCGGGTCGCCCAGGCGAGCGGGACCCGGCAGGGCGGCGATAGGCAGCCTCGCGTCTGTCCCGTTCCTTAGCAATGCGGCGGCGGAAGCGAAACTCGCCTTGCGGGGCGATCCACGCCGTCGTGCCGTCTCGCGTTACCGGTCGGAGGAGCGGCCGCGCCGGCTCGCCAGGGCGATGCCGATGGCCGCGGCCACCGCCGCCGCGGCCGCGCCGCCGCGCAGCACGGCGGGGTTCACCGCGGTGAGCCGTGCGCCGGCCTCATCGCTGAAGCGGCCCGCGACGCCGTGATCGGTGTCGGCGGGCTGGAACAGGATGTCCTCCGAACCGGGAGGCGCAGGCTTGTGCGAAATCTGG
>DASQLE010000275.1:0-2799 GCA_035630175.1 Beijerinckiaceae bacterium | reverse complement strand
GCACGGCCGCGTCGAGTGCGCCGTCGGACGGGTCGGCGCGCAGGGCCAGCACGATGCCGTAGGCTGCCGTGGCGCCGATGAGGGGCGCGCCGCGCACGACCATGGTGCGGATCGCCTCCGCCGCCTCTGCGAGGCTCGCGAGCCGCTTGAGCTCGAAGCGGAACGGCAGCTTCGTTTGATCGATCACCACCACGGCGTCGCCGTCAGGCCAGATGGTGTGGTAATGCCGTCCCTCGATCCTCATGAGGCGCCTCCGGCCGCGACCTGACCAACATGTTCCGGAGGCGTCAAGGCTCGGTGGCCCCCCTTGTCATCCCCGGCGAGCGCAGATGGCGCTCGGGAAGGGGATCCAGGACCGCCCGGCGAGTCCGGATCCCCTTCCCCTCCCGCGGCTGCGCCACCTCCGGCCGGGGATGACACCGCGGCGAACCTGAGCGCTTCAAAGCACAGCAGGTGCGGCCGGTGCCTCGGCGAGACGGTAGAGGCGCATCGCATTGTCGCAGAAGAACTTGCGCCGATCGGCGAGACTGTAATCCGCGAGCGCAGCCTTCATACCGGATACGATGGCGTCGAAGGTGGCGACGAGGCTGTCGACGGGAAAATTGCTGCCGAAGAGGCAGCGGTCGATGCCGAAGATGGCGATCGTCTCGCGGATGATCGCGCCATTCGCCGCAAGCGTCCAGGGCATGCCAGGACGGCCGAGGCCCGAGATTTTCACAGCGACGTTCGGGCGCTCCGCCGCTCTCGCCATCGCGCGCCGCCACCCGGCGAGGCCGTCGGCGCTGCGGTCCGCCGGCAATCCAGTGTGATTGAGGATCACGGGCGTCGCCGGAACGTCGCGCGCGAGATCGGCGGCGGCGTCGAGATGCCACCATGGGGTCTGGAGATCGAAGGAAAGGCCGTGCCGATGCAGCAGGGCGTAGCCGTCGCGCCAGCGCGGATCATCCATAGAGCCGGCGAGGCCCCGGCGCGCCTCGCCGGGCGCGGCCGCCGCGCGTGGCTTGTGGCGTATGCCGCGCAGAAGCGGGCTGCGCGCGTGTTCGGCCAGCACTGCGGCGACATCGGGGTCGTCGAGCGCGGCGTGCGCGACGACGGCGCTCGGCAGGCCGTGGGCCGCATGCACGCTCTCGAGCCAGCGCGTCTCGGCGACGGGCGAGGCCCGGTCCCACTCCGCCTCGACATGCACTGTCCTGACGATGCGGTGGCGGCCGGCGTCGCGGCGATAATCTGGCGGCAGGTAGTTGCGCCGCAGCGCTGCATAATCGCCGTAGCGGAAGGGGATTGGCTCGCGATCGCGAAGCCACGGGTAGTAGTTGCTGTCGAGATTCCAGAAATGCTGGTGCGCGTCGACGATCGGGATGTCGTCGTCCGGCGCGGGCTCCCCGCTCATCCCGCTCGATCCTCGTAGAGGCGGATCACCGCCGCCGAGTCGCTCATCTCGTGCCCCTTGTCGACGAAGGCGGCGTATTGCTCGACGGCCGTCTCGACCACGGCGAGATCTAGGCCAAGGCCGTGCGCGAAGGCCTTCACCGCCTTCATGTCCTTGAGGAGCTGGCGGGCGTAGCTGCGCGGCGGCTCGAAGTCGCGCGCCTGCATCTGCGGGTAAAGCTTGCGCAGCAGGTTGGAATCGGCGTGGCCGCCGGCGAGGCATTGCGGCAGACGGGCGGCGTCGATGCCGGCGCGCTCAGCGAGGATCAACGCTTCCGCCATGAGCACGTAGCCGGTGCCGACGATGGCTTGGTTGAGCATCTTGGCGGTTTGGCCGGCGCCGCTCGGCCCCATATGGGTGAAGTTGCCGGCCATATCGGCCATGAGGGCTCCGGCGCGCGCGATGTCCTCGGGGGCGCCGCCGGCCATCACCGTCATGGTGCCGTCTCGGGCCGCCGGCGGGCCGCCGGATACCGGCGCGTCGACCCAGCCCATCCCGGTCTCGCGCTTCAGCCGCGCGGCCATGTCGCGCGTCGCCGCCGGGTCAGCCGTCGACAGATCGACGAGGAGCTTCTCGGGCCGCGCCGCCTCGGCGACGCCGCTCCGGCCAAAGACGCAGCTCTCGACGGCCGCGGTGTGGAGCACGCACAGGAGGACGATGTCGCTTGCCTCCGCGACGGCCGCTGGCGAAGCAGCCGGCCGCGCGCCATAGGGCACCACCGTCTCGAGCCGCTCCGGCTCGAGATTCCAGACCGTCACCGTGTGGCCGCGATCGAGAAGGTTGCGCGTCATCGCCTCGCCCATCAGGCCGATGCCGACGAAACCGAGCGTCTGCCCTGTCATATGTCCTTAGCTCCAGCGGTCCGGCTCTCGTTGCCGCGAGGTTAGCGGATCATCTTCGGGATCCACAGCGAGAGCTCCGGGACCAGCGTGATGATGGCGAGGGTGGCGACGAGCGGGATGTAGAACGGCAGCAGCTCGCGCAGCACCGCCCGCATCGATACCTGCGCGATATCGGTGATGAGGAACAGGGCGAGCCCCATCGGCGGCGTCAGGAGCCCGAGCATCAGGTTGAAGATCGCCACGATGCCGAGATGGACCGGATCGATTCCGGCGAGGTGCAGCGGCGGTGCGATGATCGGGATGATCAGAAGCGTCGCGGTCGTCGAATCGAGGAACATGCCGGCGATTAGGAGGATCACGTTGACGATTAGGAGCAGCATGAGTGGGTCGGTCGAGAGCGACAGCAGGCTGCGCGCGAGCGTCTGCGGGATCTGCTCGATGGCCATGATCCAACCGAACAGCGCCGCCGCCGCGACGATGATCAGGATCGCCGACGTGCTCTTCAGGGTCTCGAAGGCGGAGTGGACG
>DASQLE010000274.1:0-2273 GCA_035630175.1 Beijerinckiaceae bacterium | reverse complement strand
ATCTCGGTCAGGGCCGGTGTGCTGGGGGCCGATTGCAGCGACCTCGAGGGCATGCTGGCCGCGATGCCGCCGCTCATCCGGGACCGGGTCAAGCTGATGCTCGAGGGCATCGCTATCCAGACCGAATACGACGAGCCCGACATGACCCTGGCGGCCCGCTACATTCTCCGGCTTGCGCAGACCGTCTGGGACGACAACCCTCATCCCCTGGTCCGCGCGCCGGCTTGGCCGCGCTCCCTGTCCCGCTCGCGCTAGCGCATACCTCAGGCGAGCGTCGCGTTCAGCGAGACCTCGGCATTGAGCACCTTCGAGACCGGGCAGTCCTGCTTGGCCGCGTTGGCGATCTCCTCGAACTTGGCGCGTTCGATGCCCGGCACCTGCGCGCGCAGGGTCAGGGCGGACCGCGTGATGCGGAAGCCCTGGCCTTCCTTGTCGATCGACACCACCGCCTCGGCAGCGAGCTCGGTCGGCGTGAAGCCGGCCATCTCCAGCTGGAACGCGAGCGCCATGGCGAAGCAGCCCGCATGCGCGGCCGCGATCAGCTCCTCCGGATTGGTGCCCTTCTCGTTCTCGAAGCGGGTCTTGAACGAATAGGCGGTATTCGAGAGGACACCGGACGGGCTCGTCAGCCGGCCCTCGCCGTCCTTGCCGGTGCCGCGCCAGACGGCCTGTGCTTTGCGATCCATGCTGTTTCTCCTGTGAAGCGGTCCGGGCGTGAACGACATCATCGTGCTGGCCCAACGTCGACCGGATCCATCACCTCACGGCAACGCCACGGCCGAGTCCCACTATCTAATACGGGAGCGACTGATCGTCGAACCACGACAGGGTGATCTGCGTCACCGAGGCTGCGGCCGGCCGGTTGCGCTGCCGTTGCCCCGGGCCGATGCTGCGGATGTTCTGCGGAGACAGCGATGCTCTGGTCCATCCCCGTCGCCACCATCGCCGGAACGGTGGTGCGCGTGCACGTCACGTTCCTGCTCTTCCTCGTGTGGATCGGCGGCAGCTACTGGCGGCTCGGCGGGCGTGAGGCCGCCATCGAGGGCGTGCTCTTCATCCTGCTGCTCTTCCTGTGCGTCCTGGCGCACGAGTTCGGGCATATCTTCGCCGCCCGCCGCTACGGCATCCGCACGCCCGACGTGACGCTCTGGCCGATCGGCGGCGTCGCCAGCCTCGAGCGCATTCCCGAGCGGCCGAGCGAGGAACTGGTGGTGGCCCTCGCCGGCCCAGCCGTCAACGTCGTCATCGCGCTCGTCCTGATCCTCATCCTCGGCACCGGCGTCGACAGCGCCGCCATGACGGAACTCGAGAACCCGCGCGCCAGCATGCTCGGGCGCCTCGCGGCGGCCAACATCTTCCTCGTCGTGTTCAACCTGATCCCGGCCTTTCCAATGGACGGCGGGCGCGTGTTGCGCGCCCTTCTCGCCATGCGCCGGCCGCATGCCGAGGCGACGCGCATCGCCGGGCGCATCGGCCAGGGCGCCGCCTTCGTGTTCGCGCTGCTCGGCCTGTTCACCAACCCGATGCTGATCGTCATCGGCCTGTTCGTCTATCTGGCGGCGACCGCGGAGACGCAGCACGTCGCCTTCCGGGACGGCACCAAGGGCCTCGCCGTGCGCGAGGCCATGATGAGCGAGATCGAGACCCTGCCGCCGACGGCGACCCTCGACGACGCCGTCAACTGCCTCATCCGCACTGCCCAGAAGGAGTTTCCTGTGGTCGACGGGGCCGGGCATCCGCGCGGCCTCCTCACCCGCGACGCGCTCATCCCGGCGCTCCGCGACGGCGGCCCGACGACGCCGGTCCTCGACGTCATGGCCCGCGACATTCCCGCCATCCGCAGCTCGCAGCCGCTGGACGAGGCCATGGCGGCCCTCAACCGGACCAAGGCGCCGGCCCTGTTCATCCTCGGCGACGACGAGCGCCTCGTCGGGCTCCTCACCCCCGAAACCGTCGGCGAGCTCATGCTCGTCCAGAGCGCCCGCCCGGACTGGCGCTTCCGCCGCCGCCCGCCCTCCTCCGGCACACCCTGGACCCTCGCGGGCCGGCGGTAACGCGCCATCCCTCATCTTCAGGGGAGGGCGGACTCGCAGGCGGCAGCGTGCGAGCCGGGTGGGGTTCAGGGCGCGGCATACCCCACCCCGGTGCTTCGCACTCGGCCCTCCCCTGAAGGGGAGGGATTGATGTTGTGCTTTCCTTACCCAGCGGCCGACTTGCCTTCGGGGGTGACAGGACGGCTGGCGACTTGACAATTTATTCCTATAGGATTATAA
>DASQLE010000273.1:0-3889 GCA_035630175.1 Beijerinckiaceae bacterium | reverse complement strand
ATGTTCGCGGCGCCGCAGCCGACGGGTGAAAGCGTCGCGCTCGGCGCCGTGCGCGTCCTGACGCCCTGCAACCCGAGCAAGATGATCTGCCTTTGGAACAATTTCCACGAGCTCGCCGCCAAGAACAACTTTCAGGAGCCGCAGGAGCCGCTCTATTTCATCAAGGCGGCCAACGCCTACCACCCGTACGGCGAGCCGATCCGGCGGCCGAAATCCTATTCCGGCAAGATCGTCTACGAGGGGGAGCTCGGCATCGTCATCGGCCGGCGCTGCGCCGACGTGAGCGAGGCGGAAGCGCCGGGCCACATCTTCGGCTACACCTGCGTCAACGACGTCACCGCGATCGACCTCCTCAAGAAGGACCCGAGCTTCGACCAATGGGTGCGCGCCAAGAGCTTCGACACGTTCGGCGTGTTCGGGCCCGCCATCGCCACCGGAATCGATCCTGCCACCTTGCGCATCCGCACCGTCCTCAACGGCGCGGAGCGGCAGAACTACCCGGTCTCGGACATGTTCTTCCAGCCCGCCAAGCTGGTCAGCCTCATCTCGCGGGACATCACCCTCATGCCGGGAGACCTGATCGCCTGCGGCACGTCGGTCGGCGTCGGCGTGATGCGCGACGCCGAGAACCTGGTCGAGGTCATCATCGACGGGGTCGGCACGCTCGCCAACCGCTTCGATCAGCCTGCGGCGGCGGGTGCATAATCTCGGCCCTGCCGCCCGTGGGGGTCAGAGCCAGGCGATAGGGCAGCGATCACCCTGTATGGATCGGCAGCCGGCAAGGCTGCGGGCTACGCGCGGATGTCGAGCAGGGTCTCCGCCATCGCATCGGCCACCCGGAGGACGGCCGCGTTGGCCCGGAACGAAGCGAGCGCCGCCAGCGCGTCGACGGCTTCCGCAGCGAGGTCGACATCGGGCGCGGCGACGAAGCCGTCCGGGTCGGCGAAGGGTGCCGAGGGGTCATAGCGCGTGACCGTGGCAGGTTGCCGGGGGCGATAGGCAACGCCGACGCTCGCGGCTGCATCGCCGCCGCCGAGGCTCCGCACCACCGCCTCGACGGGCCGGTAAGCCGCCGGCGCCGCGTCCGCCCCCGCCGAAGGCAGCGGGCCGGTCGCGCCGGCGCCAGCGATGTTGCCGGCGGCGGTTTCGAGGCGCGCGGCGCCGGCGGCAAGCCCGGCGTGGGCGATGGAGAAGGGGGCGAACATGGCGCCATCGAGCATCAGCACCTATCAAATATATGCCAAGGGTTTTGCCGGCATTTGACGCAAAAACCCATGTATAAACTCAAGATGTAGCAGCTCTGCGGAACCTGAATACTTCGCTCAGCACAGCCGAGATATTCTGTATGCTCCTTTCTTAAGAAAGGGGCGCGTTGAGCCTCGACCGAAAGTAGAAACGGGGCGACGGGCGGGCCGACCTCCGCTACCGGGCGAGGGAAGCCATGAGGGCGCCACATTCATTATCCCTGCTGCCCGGGAGTTCCGGGTTTGTGACAATGCGTAAATTCTTCATTCCGTTCGGCGTCGCGTGCGTGGGCCTGTGCGGGTCCGGCGCCGAGGCCAAGCTGGTCCGTTACGAGGTGAACGGCCAGCAATATTCCTACAGCACCAACAACCGGCAGCAGACCCGGGAAGCGCGCGGGCGCATCGAAGCCGCCAAGGCGGCCGAAAGCGCCAAGGCGCGCGCCGAAGCCGAAGCCGCGGCCAATCCCCTGGTGAGGATCTTCGGATCGACGACGCAGCGCGAGGCGACGGAAGCCCAGGTGCGCGCGCAGCAGGTTCTGACCAACGGGCAGACCGCAACGGCGTCGCAAGGCAGTGCGAGCCGGCCGGCGGTCGCGCCTCAGCTGGTCGCGACGGCGGGCGCGCAACCCGAGGTCGCCTCGACCAGCTCGGTCCGCCGATCGCGCTCCGAGGGCGAGCGCGCCGGCGCGCGGCGGGAGCAGGCCCGGCCGGTGCGGCAGGCGAGCCTCGCGCGCGCGGACAAAGCCGATTCCGATCGCGAACAACGACAGCCGATTCTCGCGCGCCCCGCCAAGGCCGAGGCTGCGCGCGAGCCGAAAGGGACAAGCCCTGCGCCGCTGCCCGCACCGGCCGTGACAATGGCACCCCATCGCGCGCCCGAACCGGCGAGGCCGGTCGCCGCCGCGCCCGCCGTGGAGAGCCCGACAAGGGCCGGGCCGCTCCCGGCCGTTCACGCCCAGCCGTCCGGCGAGACGCCGCGCCCGCGCGACGGCGGCAGCCTGACCGATTTCGTCAACCAGGTGCGCAGGGCACCGGGCGACGCCGCGCCCCGGCTCTGATCCCGCCGCTCGCGGGCTCTCGCCCGTCGAAGCAAGGACCGCCGAAGCAACCCATCGCGCCACCGCGCATCAACCGCCTTCGGCAGGATCGGTCCGTTGCCAATAGCAGGTTCAGGGTCTTTCGTTCGGATTGCCGAGCAGTGCGAGGAGCTGAGCCCGCGACTTCGACCAGGAGGGTAGACCGAGGAGGGTAGGCTATGAAGATCGTGGTCATCGGGGGCACGGGCCTGATCGGCTCGAAGACCGTCGCCATTCTTCGCCAAGGCGGCCACGAGGTTGTCGCCGCCTCGCCCAAGAGCGGCGTCAACACCATCACCGGCGAGGGCGTCAAGGAGGCCGTCGCCGGCGCACAGGTTGTGATCGACCTTAGCAACTCGCCCTCATTCGAAGACAAGGCAGTGCTGGAGTTCTTCAAATCCTCCGGCCGCAACCTTCTCGCGGCGGAGGCCGCAGCCGGCGTCCGGCACCATGTGGCGCTATCCATCGTCGGTATCGATCGGACGCCCGACAATGGCTATTTCCGCGCCAAGGTCGCTCAAGAGAAACTGATCGAGGCCTCCGGCATCCCCTACACCATCATCCGCTCGACTCAGTTCCTGGAATTCCTCGGCGGCATCGCTGCCTCAAGCACGGATGGAAGCGTGATCAAGCTTTCGCCCGGTCTGTTCCAGCCCATTGCGGCGGACGACGTTGCTGCCGTCGTTGCCGATGTGGCGCTCGCGACGCCGCGGAATGGCATGTTCGAGATCGCCGGCCCGGAAAGAGCCCCCTTCAATGAAATTGTTGCCCGTTATCTGAAGGCAGTCGGCGACCCGCGCGAGGTCGTGAAAGACAGCGAGGCTCGATATTTCGGCAGCCGGGTTGAGGAGCGCTCGCTCGTGCCGTTGGGCGAAGCGCACCTCGGCCGCATCGGTTTCGACGAATGGCTGCGCCGCTCACAGGCAGGAACCTGATCCGTGTCCGCCATCCGAAGGAGGGCTCCATGGAAAGCATCCTCTTTTCGCTCGTTGCCGCCACCCTGCCGTTCGGCGTCCTCGCGGAAGAGCCGAAGGCAAAGAGCGCCAAGGTGACCCTCGTCTCCGAGCACAAGCTGCCGAACGTGCCGGGGAAAAGTCTGCGAGCAGTGCTGGTCGAATACGGGGCGGACGGCGGATCGCCCTCCCATCGACATCCTTCGTCGGCATTCATCTATGCGCGCGTGCTGGAGGGAGCGATCCGCAGCAAAGTGAACGAGGCGCCGGAGCGTACTTATCAAGCCGGCGAGAGCTGGATCGAGCAGCCGGGTGATCATCACCAGGTTAGCCGGAATGCCAGTAGCACCGCTCCGGCGAAGCTGCTTGCGATATTCGTGGTCGACACGAGCGATCGTGAGATCGTCATTCCAGACAAGTAGCTTCACCGCGACGGATTTTCTCCCCGCTCGCCGCAAAAGCGGAAGCATCGGCAGCAAAACGGAGGAGGGCGATCACGAGCGCGTGGCCGCGTCCAGGGCCGGCCCTGTTCGCGGCGTCAGCCCATTGCCGCTATGGTGGCGACCACCACGGCAATGTCGGTGAGAAACAAGCTGGCGATCCCAACAACTGCTAC
>DASQLE010000272.1:0-15756 GCA_035630175.1 Beijerinckiaceae bacterium | reverse complement strand
GCGCGAAGCGCAGCGACTTGCCCGGCGTCAAAACCGGCAAGGCGAGATCGACGGCCCGGAAGGCGGCGCGCCGGCCCGCCCCGTCGCCGTCGAAGCATAGGACCGGCTCGTCGGCGCAGCGCCACAGCAGCTGCAGCTGGTCCTCGGTGAGAGCCGTGCCGAGCGGCGCCACAGCATTGGGAAAACCGGCCAGGCTCATGGCGATAACGTCGACATAGCCCTCGACGGCGATGATGCCGGAGCGCTCGTGCGCGGGCTTGCGCGCCCGGTGCAGGTTGTAGAGGAGGCTTCCCTTATGAAAGAGCGCCGTGTCGGGCGAATTGAGGTATTTGGCCGGCATGTCGGCGCTCATGGCGCGGCCGCCGAAGGCGATGACCCGGCCGCGCAGGTCCTCGATCGGGAACATGACGCGGTCGCGGAAGCGGTCGTACGGCACGGCCACGTCCTCGCCGGTGACGAGGAGCCCCGCCTCGATCATCATCTCGACGGATATGCCCTTACCGGCGAGGTGGTCGCGCAAGGCGAAGCGGTCGCTCGGCGCATAGCCGATGCGGAAGGCGCGCCGGGTCTCGGGGCCGAGACCGCGCCGGTCGAGGTATTCACGCGCCCGCGCTCCGAAGCGCCCGGCCAGGGCGCTCTCGAAGAACCCTGCCGCGAGCTCGGTGACGTCGTGGAGCGACCTGCGCTTCTCGTCCTCGGCCGCGGCCTCCCGCGTGGGCTTCGGCACCGCGACGCCGGCTTCGCTCGCGAGACGCTCGACGGCCTCGGGAAAGGATAATCCCTCCGTCTCCATCAGGAAGGTGAAGATGTCGCCGTGCTTGCCGGACGAGAAGCAGTGATAGAAACCCTTCTGGTCGTTGACATAGAAGGACGGCGTCTTCTCGGCGTTGAACGGCGACAGGCCTCGCCATTCGCGTCCCGCCTTCTTCATGCGCACGCGCTTGCCGACCACCGCCGAGACCGGCAGGCGGGCGCGGATGTCGTCGAGAAGAGCGGGTGAATAGCGCACGAACCGTCACTAGCGCACAAGGCGGCCGGCAACGGCAGCCGCGAATCCCTCGTGTGGCTGTTGTTAACAGAACAAAATAAGAACAAACATGCAAGAGTCCTCGCAATCCACAGCTATCCACGGCCGACTATCCGGCTCCCGACACGTGATCCAGGAGCGGCGGCGGCGCGGCGGTCAGCGCTTTTTCTTGGAAGCCGCGCTTTTCTTGGACGCCGTCGGCGCCGGCGGCGGTTCCGCCTCCCGGTCGGCCGCTTCCTTAGCCAGGCGCAGGGCCTTGAGGCGAGCGCGATTGGCGTCGGCGGCGCGGCCGGCCGCGTCGTATTCGGCCCTCGCCTTCTCGCCCTCGCGGGCGAGCTTCTGCGCCTTCTCGAAGCGGATGCCCGCCTGAAGGCTCGGCTGCTTGGGATCGTTGGCCAAGGCTACCTCCGATAGGGCGCGGCGTCCGGCGCATCCGGCGAGCCGCGCTCGCCAGCCTCATCCTGCCTGAATGCCTGCAAAAACGCCTCTGCGCCAGCCCGCGTCGGGAACCCGTGCGAGGCGACGATGCGGCCGTCGGGATCGAAGATCGCCGCAATGAAGGGAGCGCCGGCATGCGCCGGCTCGTAAATCGTCTCTGTTTCAGCCATTCGCGGATATGGGGGTCCACGGGGCTGAAGCCAAGCAATGGCCCTTGCGCAGGGCCGGTGCGGATCCTATTTGACGTTCATCGACATTTGGCCGGACAACTGGGCCGCTTCGCTCCGCATCACTGCCGGGCGCACGCTCCGACTTCTCTCCAAACATCGACCAACCGGACGGGCGCCTCCGTGGGTGCCGTCTCAACGTGCACTGTCAGTGAAAGGAACATCGCCATGAATAAGGGCACCGTGAAGTGGTACAACGACCAAAAGGGTTTCGGCTTCATCCAGCCGGATGACGGCGGCAAGGACGTGTTCGTCCATGCTACTGCACTCGAGCGTGCCGGCTTGCGCGGCCTCGTCGAGGGCCAGAAGGTCGCCTACGACACCCAGGAAGATCGTCGCACCGGCAAGGTTGCGGTCGGCACCATCCAGGTCGCGTAACGCTTTCGGAAGGTCCTGCGGGACCGTCTCGAATAGCCGCCCTCGCGGGCGGCTTTTTCTTGAGGATCACGATGCGTTTTGATCGACTCGACCGAAATGCAGGAACGTGATCGATTCCAAGACGTTGAGCATAAGTACTTCCGAAAAAGCTGCACCCGGACTTGATCCGGGCGTGGTTCCATCCTCGGATCAGGTCCGACGACGCGCTTTCGGCATCATGCTCGATGCAGCACGGAAGGGAGAACCATGAACACGTTCAGACGGACGCCGCCGGCGAAATCGGTCATGTTCGCCGTCACCTACGACGACGGGCGCACCGCCTACATGGTGGTGGAAAACCACGGCAAGGCGAGCGACGATTACCGGGCCGGGCCGATCGCCAAGGACCGTCAGGAATCGGGCGAATTGCCGGACGGCACCATCGTCGGCATCAAGCGCGTGCGCTGAGGCCTACGGCCAGCCAAGCTCCGCCGCCGCCAGCCCGGCGACCGCGAGATCGAGTTCCGGCTTCTCGCCGTCGGCCAGCAGCCAAGCGGCCGAGAGGCCGGCAAAGGCCAGAACCCACCGCAGCAGCCGCTCGCGGTCGACACCCGCCGTCGCGGCGATGACAGCCGTTTGCCGGGCGAGGCGCCCAGGCCGGGTGGCAACCTCCGCGTCCGGGTTGCGCAGGATATTGGCGAAGTCGAAACCGCGCTCGCCGACGAGTCGCTTCGGATCGATGGCGAGCCAGCCGCGCGCGCCGAAATCGAGCACGTTGTCGTGGTGCAGGTCGCCATGCAGCGGCACCACCTCGCGCGGATCGGCGAGAAGCGCGCACGCCGCCGCAGCGGCCGGCACAAGGACGCCGCCGTGGATCGCAGCGGCGGGCTCGAGCGGCGCGAACCAGCGCGCCAGCGGCACCAGTTCGGGGGGCGGAGACAGACGTGGCGCATGCAGCCGCGCGGCGACGGCGCAGAGGATGCGGCTCGCCTCGTCGTCGCGGCCCGCGCGCGCCATCGCGGCGAGAGATTCTCCATCGACGGCGCGCTCCATGAGGAGAGCATCGCCCTCATGCGCGAGGACGCGGGCGGCACCGACGCCATCCCACCACGCCATCAGGCCGGCGCCGAAGCGCTCCTCCGCCTCGAAAGCGATCTTCAGCATGGCGGGCGCGCCGTCCCGGCGCACGGGCAGGAGACGGCTGCTATGGGTGACGATGACGTCCCCGTCCCCGACGAGGCGCCAGCGCCGAAGTTGGTCGTCGAGGCTCAATCCGCCTCGCCGATGCGCCGCCGCACGCCCCACTGCTCCAGGACCGCATTGGTGTCGTCGCGGACGAAGTGGCGGGCGCTGTCGCCGTCATAACCCTCGGCCAGGAGCGCGTCGTAGTCGGTCATGACGTGGCGTGCATAGGCGACGAGCGACAGCCAGGCCGCCGCCTCGGGCGCGGCGCTCTTCAGACCAGGGCTGTCGCAGGCGTGATCGATCACCGCCTGGAACTCATGCTTCGGGATGCGTGGCGCGAGCCCCTGCAGGGCGGCTTCCAGGGAAGCGCGGCGGCTCATCTCTCAACCACGCCGGTCATCGTTGCGTGTCGTCGCAATTGCACCGGTGCGCAACCAACGCGTCGCTATTGCGCCGGCGCCGCCAGAGGTTTGCCCTTCTCCACGACGTAGGTCGCGATCACGCGCGCGCCTTTCTCGCCGCTGCGCGCGTCATGAACGGCGCCGACCGGAACCTGATACGACTCGCCCGCCTTCAACGGCTTATCCGGTTGGTTCGCGACGATCAGGGTCATGTCGCCATCGAGCAGGTAACCGGATTCGGCGCCGGGATGCGTATGGCGACCGATGTTGACGCCCGGCGCGATCTCGGCAATGCCGATCACCGTCTCGTAATGGGTGCCCGGCACATCGAACTTTTGCAAAACCGTGCGCTTGATCGGCTCGGGCTTCGGCGCGCCGGCCGCTTGCTGCGCCCCGGCACTTCCGGACCAACCAACACCGATCAAGACGGCTACGACCAAAACCTGTTTCAGCATGACCTCCCTCCCCTCTCTGTTGACCGTCGAGCTTATGACGAGGGTCTCGGACGTCAAACAAGCCGGCCTCCGGACCAGGCGCTTCCGTCGACTATCCGATGATCAGCTCTTCGGCAGCATCTCCTTGACGAGGGCGCTGACCTTGCCGAAATCCATCTGGCCCGCATATCGGCCGCGCAGAGCGCCGATGACCTTGCCCATGTCCTTCACCGAGCCGGCGCCGGTCGCGGCGATGGCGGCTGTGACGGCGGCGCGCATCTCCGCCTCGTCCATCTGCTGCGGCAGGTAGGCAGCGATGATGGCCGCCTCCTCGCGCTCCTGGGCGGCGAGCTCGGCGCGCCCAGCCTCCTCATAGATGCCGGCCGATTCCTGGCGCTGCTTGATCATCTTTTGCAGGAGGCCGAGGATGTCCTCGTCGCTGGCCTGGCCGCGGCCGGCGCCGCGCGCCTCGATATCCTTGTCCTTGAGAGCCGCCTGCACGAGCCGCACGGTGGAAAGGCGGCGTTTGTCGCCGGCCTTCATGGCGTCCTTCATGTCCTGCGTGAAGCGCTCGCGCATCGGCGGTTCTCCTCGATCGGGCCCGGCGTCGTTGACGGGCAAGGTATGGCCCCTTAAGTCAGCGCCGAAGCCGGCCGCCGGATGAACACGGCCGCGGGCCGCCATACAAGAGATCGCGACCATGCCGCAAGCGAATGGAGTCGGCGACGGCTGGGACGAGCCGCGCGCGACCGCCCTGCTCGTCCTGCAGGACGGCCTCGTCGTGGAAGGCTTCGGCATCGGCGCCACCGGCGCGAACGACGGCGAGGTCTGCTTCAACACCGCCATGACCGGCTACGAGGAGATCCTCACCGACCCGTCCTATGCCGGGCAGATCATCACCTTCACCTTTCCGCATATCGGCAATGTCGGCACCAACGAGGAGGATGTCGAGAGCGTCAACGCCGCCGCCTCGTCCGGCGTGCGCGGCATCGTCCTCGCCACCGCCATCACCGACCCGTCCAACTGGCGCGCCACCCGCGACCTCGACGCCTGGCTCAAGGCGCGCGGCATCGTCGGCATCACCGGCATCGACACGCGCGCCCTGACGGCGCTGATCCGCGAGCGAGGCATGCCCAACGCGGTCATCGCCCACGATCCGACCGGCGCCTTCGATGTCGAGGATCTCAAGCGCCGCGCTGCCGCCCTGCACCCGATGACCGGGCTCGACCTCGTGCCCCTCGTCATGAGCGAACAGCGCTTCGGCTGGGACGAGACGCCCTGGCAGCTCGGCCGCGGCTACGGTCGTCAGGACGGGTCGAAGCGCCACGTGGTCGCGATCGATTACGGCGTCAAGCGCAACATCCTGCGCCTCCTCGCCCGGGCCGGCTGCAAGGTCACGGTGGTGCCAGCGACCGCCTCAGCCGACGAGGTCATGGCCCTGGAGCCGGACGGCGTGTTCCTGTCGAACGGCCCCGGTGACCCGGCGGCGACGGGCGAATACGCCGTGCCGGTGATCCGCGAGCTGCTCGACAAGAAGGTGCCGACCTTCGGCATCTGCCTCGGCCACCAGCTTCTCGGCCTTGCCCTCGGCGGCAAGACCGTGAAGATGCGCCAGGGCCATCACGGTGCCAATCACCCGGTCAAGGACAAGACCACCGGCAGGGTCGAGATCACCTCCATGAACCACGGCTTCGCCGTCGACCCGGCGACCCTGCCGGCGAGCGCCGTCGAGACGCACGTGTCCCTGTTCGACGGGTCCAATTGCGGCATCGCCCTCACCGACCGGCCCGCGTTTTCGGTGCAATACCACCCGGAAGCCTCGCCGGGCCCGCGCGACAGCCATTACCTGTTCGACCGCTTCGTCACATTGATCGACGACGAGAAGGCGAAAGGCCCGGCTTGACGAAAGCAGCCTGCCCAGCGGGTTGCCTGCCCTCCCCAAATCGGATTAACCGTTTGTTAACCAAATCGGTTAACCAATAAACAATCGCTTTTGGGGGCTTTCGCTTTGAATTTCGACGAATCGTCCGACAGCTTCGCGCGGCTGCACAAGGTGTTCGTGTTCCATCTCGGAGTCGCGGTCAGCCTCGCCTGGCTGACGGCGCTTTACGCCGCCCTTTACGCGCCGTGGGTGCGCAATATCCGCCCGCTCCTCGATCCGGCCAATGTCGGCAAGGTCGAGAGCACCTGGTCCTTCCTGTTCGGCATGCCGACCGTCCTCACCCTCGCCTGGGTGATCGCCTTTTTTGCCGGCGACCTCCTGCGCGAGTTCCGCCTGCTCAAGAACCAGCGCGTCGAGTTCGCGGTTGCGGGCGCGGTCGCCTTTGGGCTCTTCTACGTTGCCATCGACCGGGCCGTCTCCGCCCTGCTGCTCGGGACGGTGTAAGCCACTGCTGTCATTCCAGGTCGGCCCAACGGTTCCGGCCTTCGGCCGGCTCAATGACAGGCTCCGGCCGAACCCGGGGATGACGGAGAGGGATCAAGCTGCCGTCTTGCGCGTTTCCTCCCGGCCCGATGCCAGTAGGTGTTGCCCGTGGCTGATGCACCCGCTGACGGAAAGCCCGCATATAACGCCCGGCTCGGCACGCATGTCGTCACGTTCGGCGATGACGGCGTCATCCCGAACAGCCGCTGTCCGCTGGTGGTGCGCCAGGGAGCGATGACGCCCGACGCCGATGATCCGGCAGCGACGTTCGAGCGAGTCTTCGCGAAGAACGGCTGGACCAACAGCTGGCGCGACGGCGTCTTCGACTATCACCACTACCATTCCACCGCGCACGAGGTGCTCGGCATCGCCTCGGGCTCGGCCACCCTGCGCTTCGGCGGGGAGCGCGGCGAGACCTTCGGCGTCAGCGCCGGCGACGTGATCGTGATCCCGGCCGGCGTCGCTCATGCCTGCATCAGAGCGAGCGATGATTTCTGCTGCGTCGGCGCTTATGACGGCGGGCGCGATTACGACATCCTGCGCGACGACCCGAAGCAGATCGCCACGGCGCGCGAGCGCATCGCCGCCCTGCCGCTGCCCGGCGCCGACCCGGTCGACGGCGAGAGCGGGCCGCTCATCAAGCTGTGGCAAGCCGCCGGCTGATACCCTTGTCGGGCCGTCGCAACGCCGCTGTCTTCAAAGCTTGGTCACGCGCCGGATCAGCGCCGCGAGTTGCGGGTCCTCTGCCTCAAGCGCTTCCAGGTTCCGCGCCACCTCCGGCCGCGCGCTGGCCGGCAGGTCACCCCACCAGGAGCGGACGACCTCTTCGGTGACCTCGCCGGTATAATCGAGCAGGGTTTCCCAATCCGCCTCGCCGGTCATGCCGAGGGGAGCCGGCGTGCCCGGCAGATCGACGATCTTCGTCATGGCCTCTCTCCGATCCCCCAGGCAACGCCGCACGCCGGGAAACGTTGCGCGCGGCGCCATCGCGTTTGGAGCTCGACGCGACGATCAACTGCGCGCCGGTCGCAGCTCATGCGCGGACCGTTCTGCACTCCTTTCCCGCTGCGGCTGCGCGGTCCGTGGCCCCGAATGACACCGATGGCGCACGAACCCTTGGCACGGGGGTTGCCGGATATGGGGTAGTCCGGCGCGGAAGGTGCCAAAATGAGACGGTTCGTATCGCTTCGCCGTAACGGCGCGTTAACCGAGATGCCGACCGCTTGGCTGTTCCTCGGTATCTTGGCGCCGGCGGCCGCGTTCCTCTGCGCCGTCCGGTTCCAGCCCTGGGTATCGCCGGCCGAGCTGGTCGGCGGCGGTTTCGTGTCGAGCGTCGCCAGCCTGTTATGGATCGGCACGGCCTCGATCTGCCTGTTCACGGCCGCCATGCTGTACGGGGCGCGCGGCAACAGCGCGTGCACGCGCTTTCTCCTCGCTGCTGGGCTCGCCACCCTGTGGCTCGGCCTCGATGACGCGTTCGCGCTTCATCGCGCCGTCTTCCCCGTCCTCGGCATCCCCGCGGCGCTCGCGCCGGCCGCCAGGGTGGCCGTCGGCGCGCTCTACCTTCTCGCCGCCTGGCGCGCGATCGTGGCGAACCGCCCGTCCCTCTTGATCGCAGCGGGCCTGTTCCTCGCCGCGGCCGTGAACGCCGAACGGATCGCCCCAGCCGCCCCGGACCTCGCCGAAGCCGGCCTGACCTTCCTCGCCGTCGCCTTCTGGGCCGGCTTTCACGTCTTGGCCGCGGCCCGCATCGTCGAGGAACTCGCGACCGGACGCATCACAGCGGTGGCGCTGTCGTCGGCGCGCCTTGTGCGTCGGGCGTAACCCGATTCAACGGTGGTCGGCACCGATCGCGTCGCCCAGCGAAGCGAAGCCGTCGGCGCGCAGGCGCGCCGCGAGATCGCCCTTAATGCGCGCGACGAGCCCGGGCCCCTCGTAGACGAGCGCCGTGTAGAGCTGCACCAGCGAGGCGCCGGCGCGGATCTTGGCATAGGCGTCGCCGCCGCTCTCGATGCCGCCGCAGCCGATCAGCGGCAGGCGGCCGCCGAGATGGCGGTAGGTGGCCGCAAGGCAGGCATCGGCGCGCGCCTTGAGCGGCCGTCCCGATAGGCCGCCCGCCTCTCCCGCATGAGCGCTCCTGAGATCGCCCGGCCGCTCGACCGTGGTGTTGCCGACGACCAGCCCGTCGAGACGGCTCGCCAGCGCCGCCGCGGCGATGTCGGCAACCTCCTCGTCCGTCAGATCGGGCCCGACCTTGGCGAGCAGGGGCACCCGCGCGCCGGCGGGTGAGCGGTCCCGCGCCGCGACGGCGCGCTCGAGCAGGGCCGTGATCTCGTCGCGCTTTTGCAAGGAGCGCAGGCCCGGCGTGTTGGGCGAGGACACATTGACGACGAGGTAATCGCAGACGGGTGCCAGCGCATCGATGCCGCTCTCGTAATCGGCGGCGGCGTCGGCAGTGTCGCGATTCTTGCCGACATTGGCGCCGACGATGCCGGACCCGCCGCGCCCGCGCCGCCGTCGCAGCCGCTCAGCAAAGGCGGCGAGGCCGGCGCTGTTGAAGCCGAAGCGGTTAATGACGGCCTTGTCCTCGGCGAGACGAAACAGGCGCGGCTGCGGGTTACCGGCCTGCGGGCGCGGGGTCACCGTGCCGGCCTCGACGAAACCGAAGCCGAGCGCCAGCATGGCGTCGACGACTTCGGCCTGCTTGTCGAACCCGGCCGCGAGGCCGACCGGATTGGCGAAACCGAGTCCGAAGACCTCGCTTGCGAGGATCGGATCGTCGGGGTGAGGCGCGCCGCGCAGGAGGCCGAGCCGCAGCGCCCCGACCGTCAGGCGGTGCGCCTGTTCGGCGTCGAGCCGGTGCAGGATCGGACGTGCCAACGCGAAAGCACGGTCCAGCACCGTTCAAGCAACCAGCGCCTGCGCCGGCTCCCGGCGGGACAGAACGTCCCACGCCCACCATGCCGTGCGCAGCAGCGCCTCGTCGCGGTAGCGCGGGGCGATCAGCTGGATGCCGACCGGCAACCCGTTCGGCCCTGTCGCCGCCGGCAGGCTGACCGTCGGCCCGTGCAGCAGCGTCCACAGCGCCTGAAAGGCGGAATCGCCGGTCGAGTCGAGCCCGCGCGGCGCTTCCCCCGAAGCCGCCGGCGCGAGGAGCGCGTCGAATCCGGCCAGCATCATGTCGAGCTGGATGCGGCAATGCTCGGCGAAGCGCAATGCCTCGACGTAACGGCTGTTGGGCGTGTCGAGCCCCGCAGAGATGCGGGCGACAAGTTGCGGGCTGAGGCGCTTGCGGTGGTGATGCCACTCATGCGCCATGGCGCGCGAGCGCTCGACGTTGCTGATGATCTCGCTCGTTTCCGACAGGCCGGCGAAATCGTCGGGAAGAGCGAAATCCTCGATCAGCGCGCCGCCGGCCGCCAGGCGCTCGCCGGCAATCTCGACCGCGTTGCGGGTCTCGGCGGCGGCCTCGTTCCACAGATAGGTGCGGCACAGGCCGATGCGCGGCACCGCTACGAGCGGCGGCGCCTCGCTCAGCTCGGACGCGACGCCAATCAGGACGCTGCGCATGAGGGCGATGTCGTCGAGCGAGCGCGCCAAGAGGCCGATCGTATCGAGGCTTTCGGCCGCGAATTTCAGGCCGGCGCGGTTGATCGTGCCGAAGGTCGGCTTGTAGCCGACGATGCCGCAGAAGGAGGCCGGACGCAGCACCGAGCCGGCGGTCTGCGTGCCGAAGGCGACCGGCACCATGCGGTCGGCAACGGCAGCGGCCGAGCCGCTCGACGAGCCGCCGGGCGTATGCCCGGAATCATGCGGGTTGGTGGTCGGGCCCGGCGCCGAGCCGGCGAACTCCGCCGTCACGGTCTTGCCGAGGATGACGGCGCCGGCCGCGCGCGCCAGCGCCACGCAGGCGGCGTCCGCGGATGCTCGGTGGCCGCGATAGATCGGCGAGCCCATCTCGGTGCGCAGATCGTAGGTGTCGAGCACATCCTTGACGGCGATCGGGACGCCGTGCAGCGGGCCGAGCGAAGGCCCGCGGTCGCGCTCCTTGGCCTGCCGCAGCGCCGCCTTGGGGTCGATCGCCGACCAGGCCTGAACCGTCGGCTCGCGCGTCTCGATGCGGTCGAGGCAAGCCTGCACCAGGGCCTCGGAGGTGATTGCCCCTTGCGCAATGCGCCGCGCCGCTTCCGTCGCCGACAGTTCGTTGAGAGCCATGGTTTCCTCCTCGTTAAGCGACGACGCGCCACGGGATGGTCTCGCCGCCGCGATAGACCATGACGCGTCCGTCCTCGCCCACGACGCTCACCACCTCGGGCGCCGTCCACGGCGATTTTTCGAGCGTGATGGTGTCTTCGTTCGGCGGCAAGCCGTAATGAGCGGGTCCGTTGAGGGAGGCGAAGGCTTCGAGCTTATCGAGGGCGCCCTCCTCGTCAAACACCTTGGCGTAGGTCTCAATGGCGAGCGGTGCGCTGAACACGCCGGCGGCGGCGACCGGCGCGAGCTTGCGCGCTTGCGCGTGCGGGGCCGAGTCGGTGCCGAGGAAGTAGCAGGCGGCGCCGGACGCGGCCGCCTTGCGCAGCGCCTGCCGGTCGCTCTCGCGCTTGATCACGGGCATGCAGCAGAGGTTCAGCCGGAAGCCGAAACCGAGCCAGTCGGTGCGGTTGAGTTCGAGGTGATGCGCCGTGATGGTGCCGGCCACCTGCGGCGTGGCCGCGCGCACGAATTCGGCGCCGATCGCCGACGACAGGTGCTCGAGCACGACCGTCAGGCCCGGGAAGTCGCGCAGCATCGGCGCAAGGCGGCGCTCGATGAACACCGCCTCGCGGTCGAACACGTCGACCTCGCGGCTCACCTCCTCGCCGTGGATGAGGAGGCGCATGCCGATCCTCTCCATGCGCGCCAGCACCGGCCGGATATGGGCGTAGTCGGTGACGCCCGCCGCCGAGTTGGTGGTGGCATGTGCCGGATAGAGCTTGACGGCCGTGAACACGCCCTCGCGGAAGCCGCGCTCGACATCATCCGGGTCGGTCTCGTCGGTGAGATAGCACGTCATCAGCGGCTGGAAGCGCGAGCCCGCCGGCAGCGCCGCCCTGACGCGCTCGCGATAGGCGGCGGCTTCAGTGGCCGTGCGCACCGGAGGCGTCAGGTTCGGCATGATGATGGCGCGGCCGAAATGCCGCGCAGTTACCGGCAGCACGGCCTCGAGCATGGCGCCGTCGCGCACGTGCAGGTGCCAGTCGTCGGGCCGGCGGATGGTGATGCGCTCGGTCATGCCGATGGCGTCATCGTCCGGCCGGCACGGCGGCACCAGTTTTCCCAGGCACGGTCGATCGTGTAGGGCCCGGTGCGGTTTATGATCTTCTCGACCTCGCCGTCGGTCAGATACTTCACAGCGCCAAGCGGCAGGGCCTGCATCTGCAGCTTGGCGGCGAGCTCCAGATAAATCGAGATGAACACCGCGTGGCGGATGGTCCCGGCGACGACCGCGGCGCCGTGGCCGCGCATCAGCGCCGTGCGGCCACGACCGAGGCACTTGGCGAGATCGCGGCCCATCTCCATGGTCTCGACGAGCAGCGTCGTATCGCCGAAGCGGGCTTGCGAGTCCCAGCACGGCACGTCGCCGCCGATCGAGGCGCACATGTGCAGGAGCGGCTTCAGCTTAAGGCCGGTGACGCCGAACGGGATCACGCTCGGGCTGTGATTGTGCACGACCGACTGCACGTCCGGACGGGCCTCGTAGAGGGCGCCGTGGATAAAGCGCTCCAGATAGGGCTTGCGCCCGCGCGCGTCGACGGGCTCGCCTTCCAGCGTGAACTCCATGATGTCGCCCGCTTCGATGCAGTCGGGCGCGCGCGCCCGCGACAGAAGATACCGGTCGGCCCGCTCCGGATGGCGCGCGCTCACATGACCAAAGGAATCGACGACCTCTTCGCGTGCGAGGATGCGGTTGGCAGTGACGAGTTCGTCGAGCACACGGTCGAGCTGGGTCATCGGCACGTCCTAGAACAAGAGATCAGGGAGTGGATACCTCCCCTTCGGCCATCCTGCTCGGCTCCTGCGATCCGGTCACGGTCCCTGCGGTCCGACCGACGCGATCAGGACCGACCGTGACCTTGCACGGCGTATTCAAAGCTTTTGCACGGGAGCGTCAACCGTGCAGACGAGGCCGGCCGCCGCAAAGTCGAGCGACACCTCGCCGTCGAGGTCGCGGGCCAGGCTGCGCTCGATCAGTCGCGATCCGAACCCGCGCCGGTCGGGCGCCTTGACGGATGGTCCTCCGCTTTCGCTCCAGCGCAGCCGAAGCTGCGGCGCGCTGTCGGCGAAATCGAGCGTCCATTCGATCGTGACGCGGCCGGAATCGTTGGAGAGGGCTCCGTATTTCACGGCGTTGGTGGCGAGCTCCTGCAGGGCCATGGCGATGGAGAGCGCCATGCGCGTCGGCAGCCAGACGGGGCCACCCTCCACCGTGAAGCGGTCGTCGTCCTCGCGTCGGTAGGGCTCGATCGCCTGGCGCACGATCGTGCGCAAGCTCGCGCCCTCCCAATTCTCGCGCGTCAAGACGTTGTGGGCGCGTGACAGGGCGATCAAGCGGGCCTCGAAATCGGTGCGCGCCTGCTCGGTCGTGTCGGCGTTGCGCAGGGTCTGCGTGGCGATCGACTGGACGGTGGCGAGCGTGTTCTTCACGCGGTGATTGAGCTCGTTGATCAGGAGCAGCTGTTGCTCCTGCGCGAGCTTGACGTCCGTGATGTCGACGTTGCAGCCGGTATAGCCGAGGAAGGCATGCGCATCGTCGAGCCGGGGCACCCCGTCGCAGCGCAGCCAGCGCACGCGCCCCTCACGATTGCGCACGCGCACCTCGGCTTTGAAATTGCGCCGCTCCTCGAAGGCTTCCAGGAAGGCGGATTCAAAATCCTCCCGGTCCTCGGGCAGGATGACACCCAGCCAGCCCCGGCCGAGCATCTCTGCGGCGGGCCTGCCGAACAGGTGGTCGTAATGCATGTTGGCGAAGATCACCTCGCCCTCGGCGTCAGTCATCCAGATCAGCGCCGGCGCGCTGTCGGCCATGTGGCGGAAGCGCGCCTCGCTCTCGCGGAGGGCGCTCTCGGAGCGGCGCTGCCCAGTCACGTCAGTGGCGAAACCGTCCCAGATGGTGGCGCCGTCCGGCAGAGCGCGCGGTGCCGATTGAAGGCGGACGCGGCGAATGCCGCCGTCGGTGTGGCGGATCCGCACCTCGATCTGGAACGGGCCGCGATGCTCGACCGCCTCCGCTTCCATCGCGGCGAAGCGCGCCCGGTCGTCCTCGACGATCGATTGGTAGAGGAGCGACGGGTCTTCGAGCACGGCTTCGGGCGCGACGCCGAACAGCTGCTCGCTGCCGGCGCTTACATATCGGAACGCGCGCCGGCCGCCCGCATCCGCGATGATCTGGTAGATCATGATTCCGGGCAGGTGGTCGGACAGGAGGCGGAGCCGCTCCTCCGTCTCTCGCAGGGTCTCCGCAAGACTTGCCTCGTCTCGCGCCCCACTGCGGCCGGCGGCGAGGCCGCGCAGCCCGGCGGCGACGACCTCCTCGGCCGAGCCGTAGCGGCCGGTTGCGAGCGCATCATCGACGATGGCAAGGAGATTCGGGGACAGCTTCAACGGGAACAAAGCAAGCAGTGCCGTCGTAGGGGGTGACATTCGGGGCGACGTATATGGACTTATACGCACGGGAACGCCACCCGACCTGCCGCCCGGCTGATTGGAATCGTCGACGCGCATGGGTTAAGGCGGGCCGATCGTAAACGAAAGCGCCGCCGCCGACCCTGCCATGATCCCGTTTCCCGTCCTTCTCGGCGACATCGGCGGCACCAATGCCCGCTTCGCCATTCTCGCCGGTAACGGGGAGCCGGCGCGGCCGTTGCCGAGCACGCTCACCGCGGAGCATGCAAGCCCGGTCGAGGCGATCGGCTGCGCGCTCGCGGCTGGCGGGGCGCCCTCGCCCCGCTCAGCCCTCATCGCCGTGGCGACGCGCGTCGACGGCACAAGAGTGCGGCTCACCAACGCGCACTGGACGGTCGACGCGGCGGAGATCGGCGGTCGCTTCGGCCTGTCGCGCGTCGTGCTCGTCAACGATTACGTGCCGATGGCGGCGTCCCTTACCATGCTGCGCGATGCCGACCTCGCGCGCCTCGGCCCCGAGCCGGCGCCCGATGCCGTCCGAGGTGCCGGCGCCAAGCTCGTGCTCGGCCCTGGCACCGGGCTCGGCGTTGCCGCCCTCCTGCCCTTCGGCGAGCGCCTTGTCCTTCAAGCGACCGAGGCTGGACATGTGGAGTTCGGCCCGAGCGACGCGCGCGAGGCTGCCCTGTGGGCCCAGTTGGAGCGGGTCGGCGGCCGTGTCACCGCCGAAACGTTGCTGTCCGGGCCCGGGCTCATGCGCCTTTATCGCGCCCTTTCGCGCACCAGCGGTCGCGGCGGAACCTTGCGGACGCCGGAAGCCGTGGCGCTCGCGGGGGTCAGCGGACGCGAGGATCTCGCCGGCGACACGCTCGCCGTCTTCGCGCGCCTGCTCGGGCGCTTTGCCGGCGACCTCGCCCTCGTGTTCGGAGCGACGGGCGGCGTCTTCATCAGCGGCGGCATGGCGCCCACCATTGCCGACAGCCTGAAAGCCGGGCCTTTCCGCCAAGGCTTCGAGGACAAAGCGCCCTACGCGGAGCTGATGCGGCGCATCCCGACTGAGGTCATCATGCAGCCGGCACCCGCCTTCGCGGGGCTCATGGCGATCGCTTCCGCGCCCGAGCGCTTCCTTTATGCGCAGGCGGCGTGGGAGCCGGCCTAACGGCCACCCCGCATCGCCCGGGCTCGAAGGCGCCAGAACAGGGCCCGGCCGGGCCGGCCGGTAGCCTTGCATGAGGCGCATAACTGCCGCTGCGACCGCTTGGCCAGGCAACCGAACGGGCGCGGCGGCGTTGTTCCTCAAACACGGCTGTTCAGCAAATATTAATCATACGGGAGGCGCGCGCCGCATGAGCATCGTGGTCAGACGGAGGCGGGAGACCGGCGCGGCGGATCTCGAGGGTGACAGGGGAGAAACCGGCGGACGACTGATCGTCGTATCGAACCGCGTGCCGATCCCGACGGCGGCCGATGCGCCGCGCGCCGGGGGCCTCGCCGTGGCGCTAGAGGCCGCCCTCAAGCAACGTGGCGGGCTGTGGTACGGCTGGTCCGGCGCGACCAGCGAGGGCGACGACATCAAGCCGGTCGAGCTGCATAATGTCGGCCC
>DASQLE010000271.1:0-6491 GCA_035630175.1 Beijerinckiaceae bacterium | reverse complement strand
GAGCGCATACATCTCGCCGGTGAGATAGGTGGCGAAGCGTTGGACGCGGCCTCCTCGCATCTCGACCCATTTCGGGTGCGTGCCGACGAGGCAGATCAGGCCGTCCTCGATCCCGGCTCCGAAAGCGAGCGTCTCTTCGCCGCGCATCACGTCGACGGCGCCCGGCGCCGGCGCGCAGGACAGGCCCGGCACGATATGGCCGGAGCGGCCTTCGCCGAGATCGACCGCGATCATAGCCCGCGCCACGTCGGCCGGAGCGCCCGGACACTGCGCGTACGGCGCTTCGACCCAGCCCTCGCGGCTGCCGACCATGCCGACCAGCGCCACCGGCAGGTTCGGCTCGCGCCCGAGCCAGGGCCCGCAGAGGCGCTGGAACACACCCGCGTGCTGCCCTTGGGCGAGGGCCGACACGCCCTCCTCGGCCGCGACGCGCTCCGTGATCGCCGCGCCCTCGACGAGATAGGCGCGGACCCGGGTCGTTCCCCAGTCGACAAGAATGAAGCGCATCGTTTCTCCTATGTTGCACGCTTCACCTCCCCC
Organism: Beijerinckiaceae bacterium; assembly: GCA_035630175.1. Taxonomy (GTDB): domain Bacteria; phylum Pseudomonadota; class Alphaproteobacteria; order Rhizobiales; family Beijerinckiaceae; genus JAJKJG01. Next base: position 5,951 of record DASQLE010000271.1, on the reverse strand, counting down.
TGGAGGGGGGAGGTCGGCCGAAGGGCCGGGAGGGGGTGACACCGGTTCGGAATAAAGCGGACGCGGTGTCACCCCACCCCGTCGGCGGCTCCGCAGCCGCCGACCCTCCCCCTGCAGGGGAGGGTCACGTCAGCGCGTGCCGTACATGCGGTCGCCGGCGTCGCCGAGCCCCGGCACGATGTAGCCGTGGTCGTTGAGATGGCTGTCGATAGCGGCGGTCCAGATCGGCACGTCCGGATGGGCGCCGCGCAATTTCTCGATCCCCTCCGGCGCCGCGAGGAGGCAGACGAAGCGCATGTCGCGGGCGCCGCGTTCCTTGAGGCGGTCGACGGCGGCGACGGCGGAATTGGCGGTCGCCAGCATCGGGTCGAGCACCAGCACCATGCGGTCGGCGAGATCGGACGGCGCCTTGAAATAGTATTCGACGGCCTGCAGGGTGTCGGGCTCGCGGTAGAGTCCGATATGGGCCACGCGCGCCGACGGCACGAGGTTGAGCATGCCGTCGAGGAAGCCGACGCCGGCGCGCAGGATCGGCGCCAGAACCAGCTTCTTGCCGGCGAGCTGCGGCGCCTGCATGCCGGTGAGCGGCGTCTCGATGTCGACCATCTCGAGCGGCAGGTCGCGCGTGACCTCGTAGCACAGCAGCATGCCGATCTCGTTGAGGAGCTGGCGGAAGCCCTTCGTCGTGCGCGTCTTGTCGCGCATCAGGGTCAGCTTGTGCTGCACCAGCGGATGATCGACGACGGTGACGCCCTGCATCTGTGCCCTTCCTTATGACCTCGTCATCCTCGGGCGAAGCGTAGCGTAGACCCGAGGACCTCGCGCAGAACATAGCGCCTTCTCGTTCCGAGGTCCTCGGACGCTTTCGCGCTCCGTCCGAGGTTGACGCCAAATCAAAATACCGTGCCGTCGCTGATCACCGTGAGGGGCGGGGCGCCGCCGGGGCGCCGCTCGCGGGCGAGGCGCCGGCCCGTGGCCCAGGTGCCGCCTTCGAGGATCTTGGCGAGCGGAAAGGCGCGCGCGTCGAGACCGAGCTTGGTCCGGACGAGCGGCGCGATCTCGTCGAGCAGGGCGACGGTCAGGGCTCGCCACTCGACGACGAGACGCGAGTCCACTGCATGCGCCGCGCCCGCCTCGGCCGGGTTCTTGAGGCGCAGCACGCCGGTATCGAGAAAGAGCCCGCCGTTGCGGTATTCCGGCAGGCCGGTGAGCCCGTCGATCTCCTCGACCGCCAAGCCTGCGCGCTGCAGCGGCTCGATCAGCGAATAGGCGAGCCATTGCGACAGCTTGTGGAAGGGCACGAGGCCGTCGCCCCCATCTGCGGCGGCGGCCAGCGGGTGCCGCCAGGTGTCGCCGAGATCGACGCCGCCGAGCCGGATGCGGCCCGGCCAGATCGGGCCGAGATGCCGCAGCAGGGTCTCGAGAATGCGAGGAGCCGCGACGCCGCCCTCGCCGGCCTCCTCGGTGAGGACATCGAACAGCCCGCCCGGCCGTGGCTCATCGGCCCGCCCGAACACATCCCGATTGCCCGCCACCACCGCTCCGAGACGGTTGAGGAGGGCGGCGCGCCCGTCGAGACCAACGAGCGGATTGTCGATGCGGACCTGGAAGCCGCGGGCCAGCTCGTCCGCATCGAGCGCCATCAGCGCCTCCGCATCGACGCGGAGCGGGTCGTCCGGCCGGCTGGAAAAGGTGCCGCCGATGAACAGGTCGAAGCTCGCCAAGGCGAGCCCTTCCGAGCGCGCGTAGGTCTCGCCGGTGCGGCCCTCGTGATAGCGCCAGTCGGGTCCGGCGCCGGCGTCGAGCAGCACGCTGACGATGGCGAGATCGAACGCGGCGCGGCCCATGGCGGCGGCGTCCGGCCCATCGACCGTCTCGGCGACCGCCGCCCAGCGGTCGACGCCGCCGGCGGCGAAGTGGCGCCAGCGGCTGTGGAAGGGAATGTCGAGATCGGGATAAGCGGCACGCGTGGTCGCCACTACCTCGTCGGCGCAGGCGTCGAGGCGACCGCGATCGACCGTGAAATGATCAAGCCGCCCGGCGAGCCCATGCCGCAAGAGCCCGTGCGCGCGCTCGCGCACCGCCGCAGCGGAGAGGAGGCGATGCGCAGCCTCTGCTTCGGCGCTCACCGGGCTATTCGGGCGAATGGCACACAGCCTCGATATTGTGCCCGTCGGGATCGAACACGAAGGCGGCGTAGTAGTTCGGGTGGTAATGCGGCCGCAAGCCCGGCGCGCCGTTGTCTCGTCCGCCGGCTGCGAGCGCGGCCGCGTGGAAGGCATCCACAATCCGCCGGTCCGACGCGCGGAACGCGACGTGCAGGGACCGCGGCACGGGCTGCGAGCCTGGACCGGCATTCGAGCCGATCCAAAGTTCGGGCTTGCCGTCCTGGCCGAAGCCGCAGCCTTCATAGCCTCCCGACTGCTCCTTCGTGACCTCCATGACGACGGCGAGCCCGAGCGGCGCCAGCGCCTGTTCGTAGAATGCCCGCGAGCGACGATAGTCGGTGCAGTCGAAGCCCATGTGGTCGATCATGGCGCCGCCCCAAAACGCGCGTCAAAAACGCTCCAGATCGCGACCCTTGACGTCGGCGAGCGCGCTCGCGTCAAGCGCGCCGGCGGGCGTGTAATAGCCGGCCGCCTTCTTGGCCTCGAGCTCCACCTGCGCGTCGGGCGGGACGAGGCCCTCCGGGATCGGCACACGCTCCACCACCTCGATGCCGGCGGCGACGATGGCGTCGTATTTCATGTTCGACATGGACATCAGCCGGTCGATGCGGCGGATGCCGAGCCAGTTGAGCACGTCCGGCATGAGCTGTTGGAAGCGGGCGTCCTGGACACCGGCGACGCATTCGGTGCGCTCGAAATACGTCGCCGCCTGGTCGCCGCCCTCCTGGCGCTTCCTGGCGTTGTAGACGAGGAACTTGGTCACTTCGCCGAGGGCGCGGCCCTCCTTGCGGTTGTAGACGACGATGCCGGCGCCGCCTTTCTGCGCTTCCTTCACGCATTCCTCGAGGCCGTGCACGAGGTAGGGCCGGCAGGTGCAGATGTCAGAGCCGAACACGTCGGAGCCGTTGCATTCGTCGTGCACGCGGCAGGCGACCGTGCGCTTCGGGTCGGCGAGCGCAGTCGAGTCGCCGACGATATAGACGGTGGCGCCGCCGATCGGGGGCAGGAACACCTGCATGTCGGCGCGCGTGACGAGTTCCGGGAACATGCCGCCGGTCTGCTCGAACAAGGTGCGGCGGAGGTGGCGCTCGCTGACGCCGAAGCGCGCGGCGACGCCCGGCAGGTGCCAGACCGGATCGACGGCGATCTTGGTGACCGAGATGTCGCCCGACTTGTGCAAGATGACGCCGTCCGCCTTGAGCCGGCGGCGGCTCATGGCGCCGAGGATCTCCGGCATATTGAGCCGCGCCTTGGTGACCGCGACCGACGGGCGGATATCGGTGCCGGTGGCGATCTCGTCGGCGAAGACCTCGCCGACCTTGTGGCCCCACGGATCGAGCGAGACAATGCGGCCGGGCTCGGACCATTGCGGGTGCGGGCCGAGGTCGACGACGGGATGGGTGTTGCGCAGGTCGGGACGCGCCAGCGGGTTGAGCGCCCGCGCCGAGATGGCGAGGGCGCGGTAGACCGAATAGGAGCCGCCATGTGCCCCGATGACGTTGCGGTCGGCCGGATTGGTGACCGAGCCGATCACCGGGCCGCGCTCGCGCGGGTCCGCCGCGTCCCAGCGGATCGGGAAGCGCGTCGCCGCCGTGCCGGGCTCAGGATGGGACGTGAGCCGGATATGCGTCGTGCGATTCGGTGTGTTCATGGGCTGCAACCCTGCCCGTCAATGATTAAGGCTCCCCGAAGCGCTCGCCCGGAGAGCCTGTCGTCGTCCCGCTCAGAGCCTGCGGCAAAGTCGGGGGAGCGTCAACCACGCACGCTTTGTCACGCGGCCTGCCTCGCCCGCGTCACGAAACCATCGCGGATATAGCGCGCGAGCTCCTGGGCGATCGGCGTCGCGCTCGTTTTCGGCAGATAGAGATTGATCGAGAACTGCGACAGGCTCGGCAATCCCGAGCCGGGCCCGAGGATCTCGAGATTGCCCGGAACGGTGGAGGACAGCAGCGCCCCGACCGCGAGATCGGTCTGCACGGTCGCGTTCATGGCATCCATGTTGCTGATCTCGGACACCGGACGCCAATCGATGCCGGCACCCGTCAAGGCCTTGAGCAACGGCGGCCGGAAGGCGCAGCTCTCGCTGCCGAGTGCGATCGGCAGCGGACGCTGGCGATGCGCGCTGCCGCCCTTGGCGCCGGCCCAAACAAGCCGATCCGTCACCAGGCTCTCGCCGCGCGGGGGACAGCCGACCTCCGTCGTGATGGCGAGATCGAGTTCGCCGGCGTCGAGACTCTCGAGGAGGAACATCGAGGGCCGGCAATCGAGAGAGATCGCGATCTTCGGATACGCCTGGGCGAAGCCCTTGAGAACGGGCGGAAGGTAGCTGCTGACAATGTCGAACGGGATGCCGAGGCGCACCTGCCCTGTGTAGATGGGCGTCGTCATGTCGGCCCAGATCTCGTCGTTGAGGGCGAGCATGCGCTTGGCCCGGCCAAACAAGCGCTCGCCGGAGCCGGTCAGGCGCAGGCCGCGCCGGTCGCGCTCGAACAGCTCACCTCCGAAGGCCTCCTCGAGCCGCTTGATCTGCTGGCTGACCGCCGCCTGCGTGAGGTTGAGGAGATGGGCGGCAGCGGTCATGCCGCCGGTCTCGGCGACCCCGACGAAGGCTCTAAGGAGGGCGGTATCGATGTTCCGGGCCACGAACTCTCACCATAAAGGTTCGTTATTCTAGCGATAATAAACATTCGTTTCCCTAATGCAAGCCCGTCCGGTAGAACACCCTGACCCGAGCAGAAATCGGGTCGCTGCCAGGGTCCCTCAAAGACCATGATCATCAAGGGACGCTCCCTGGGGAGCGTCCGAGCCGGATGGAGAACCTCAATGTCGACCGTGTCGCTTGCCCGCCCGCCTCGCATTCAGGCATCGGTGTCCCCGCGTCGCGGTGCGCAGTTCCTCCGTCTCGCCTACGCGGCCTATGCCGCGACGATGCGCGAGCTGCGGCTGCGTCGCGACATGCGGCGCCTCGCCGAATACGACGATCACATGCTGCGCGACATCGGCATCGCCCGGACGGATATCGAGGGCGTCATCCGTCGCGGCCGCGACCGGCCGGGCTTCACGAACTGGCCGCTGACGCATTGATCCGCTCGGGCCGGCCGACGGGAAGGAAAGGCCGGCCCGCGCCGATCTCGACGCCGAGATGCGCGGCGATCGTCGCGGCGATGTCGGCGAAGGTGTCGCGACGGCCCATGGGGCCGGGCGCGACCTGCGGGCCGAAGGCCAGGATCGGCGTGTGCTCGCGGGTATGGTCGGTGCCGCGCCAGGTCGGATCGTTGCCGTGGTCGGCGGTGATGACGGCGAGATCGCCTCGCGCCAGCGCGGCCTGGATCTCGGGCACGCGCCGGTCGAAAGCCTCGAGGGCGGCGGCGTAGCCGGGCACGTCCCGGCGATGGCCCCAATCGGTGTCGAAATCGACGAGGTTGGCGAAGACGAAGCCGCCATCCGGCAGGGCGCGGAGCGCTTCGAGCGCGGCCGTCAGGCAGGCGTCGTTGCCGTGCGGCTTGATCTCGCGGCCGGTACCGCGATGGGCGAAGATGTCGCCAATCTTGCCGACGCTCACCACCGCCCGCCCGGCCTTTGACAACACGTCGAGGATGGTGTCGGCCGGCGGCGGAATGGCGAAATCCTTGCGGTTGCCGGTGCGCGTGAAGCCCGTCGTCGCGTCACCGACGAAGGGCCGGGCGATGACCCGGCCGATCTTCAGCGGATCGCAGAGGCGGCGGGCCGTGAGGCAGATCCCGTAGAGCCGCGCAAGCCCGAACGTTTCCTCGTGCGCGGCGA
>DASQLE010000270.1:0-6601 GCA_035630175.1 Beijerinckiaceae bacterium | reverse complement strand
GAAGAGGTTGCTTCGAAGACCCTAAGGACGGCTTATGGAATTTAGCTAAACCATGGTTAAACGGCGGAATGCTGAAGCTGGCGCGGGCACGGCCATGCGGCAGGGCGCGATCAGCCCGAACCCCGTACCGGCCCGCTGACGGCTCCATCGTGCCCGGCGCCCGCTGACGCCTGCCGCGGCACAGCCCGTCCCACTGGCCCTCCCTCTTGCCCGACGCCGGCCGGCGCGTAACGGCTCAGCGGCGCCTGCGCCTGTTCGAACGCGTCGCCGTCGGGTGCGAGCTCGGCCTCGTCGAGCGCCAGGAACGTGCCACGCTCCCCGAAAAGGAAGCGCGCCATCTCCCGCGCAATCTCCCGTTCGCCGAGCACGATATGGTCGGCCCCAAACTTCTTGAGGTGCTCGACCTCGGCGTCGGAATGCGCCCGCGCCACGATCTCGATGCCGGGATTGGCGGCGCGCGCCGTCTCCAGGAGGTTGCTGGCTTCGAAGACGTTCGGGATGGCGCTGACGAGGCGTTTTGCCGAGCCGAGATTGGCCGCCGCGAGCAAGCCCCGCTCGCCGGCATTGCCGAGAAGGACCTCGACACCGTCCGCGCGCAGGCGCTCCGCCGTGCCGTCCCGCTCCTCGATGACGAGGAACGCCTCACCGCGCTCCTTCAGCGCCTGCCCGATTAGACTGCCGACACGCCCAAAGCCGACCAATACGGTGTGGCCGCTCAGGCTCGTCGCCGGCCATTCCGGCGAGGGAGCCGACGCGGCTTCAGCGGACGCGTCGCCGCGCTTGCGGGTCTGGAGGCGCGGCACGAACCGATCGAGGGCCACGAACAGGAGCGGATTGATCAAGATGGAGAGAATCGCGCCGGCGAGGATCAGATCGCGCCCTTCCGCCGGCAGCAGGTTCAGGCTCGTGCCGAGCCCCGCGAGGATGAAGGAGAATTCGCCGATCTGGGCCAGGCTCGCCGAGATGGTGAGCGCCGTGCCGAGAGGATGGCGGAACGCCAGCACGATGGCGAGCGCCGCGATCGACTTGCCGATCACGATGATGGCGACCGTCGCCAGCACCGGCCCCGGCTGGCGCACGAGAATCGAAGGATCGAACAGCATGCCGACCGAGACGAAGAACAGCACCGCGAAGGCGTCGCGAAGCGGCAAGGTCTCCTGAGCCGCCTGGTGGCTGAGCGGCGATTCCGCGAGGATCATGCCGGCGAAGAAGGCGCCGAGCGCGAACGACACCCCGAAGAGCTCGGCCGAGCCGAAGGCGACGCCGAGCGCGATGGCGAGCACCGCGAGGCGGAACAGTTCGCGTGACCCCGTATGGGCCACGTAGTGCAGCACCCACGGGATGAGGCGCCGGCCGACGACCAGCATGATGCCGACGAACGCAGCCACCTTGACGAGGGTCAGCGCCAGCGCGACCCACACGCTGTTCGGGTCGACCCAGCCGACGAGACCGGACGCGGCCACCGCATCGTCGGCAGCCGCGGGATCGGCACGGCCGCCGAGGACGCCGGACAGGGCCGGCAGCAGAACCAGCGCGAGGACCATGGCGAGGTCCTCGACGATCAGCCACCCCACCGCGACGCGCCCCTTCTCGCTCTCGATCAGGCGCCGCTCCTGGAGCGCGCGCAGCAGCACGACCGTGCTCGCCACCGACAGGGCCAGACCGAAGACGAGGCCCGCCCCGAGCGACCAGCCGAGCCACCAGGCGAGCGCCATGCCGAGGAGGGTGGCGCTCGCCATCTGGACGACCGCGCCGGGAATCGCGATGGCGCGCACCGCCAAGAGGTCCTTGAGCGAGAAGTGCAGCCCGACGCCGAACATGAGCAGGATCACCCCGATCTCGGCGAGCTGCGGCGCGAGTTCCTGGTCCGCCACGTAGCCCGGCGTGAACGGTCCGATCAGGACGCCGGCTACGAGGTAGCCGACGAGAGGCGACAGCCGCAGCCGATGCGCCAATGCGCCGAACACGAACGCGAGGCCAAGGCCCGCGACGATGGTGGCGATCAGCGAGGTATGGTGCGGCATCGGATCTCGGCGGCTGGCGTAAAGATGCTCGACGTCTTCGATCGATCACGTCTGCATGGATTCGAGCCCATCGCATCCGATTGGCGCGATGGCAACCACCTCATGGCAATCGCTGCCGCTTCGAGCAGGATGCGCCGGCTGCGCATCGGATCACCGAGGACGTGATCCTATGGCGCGCGGCGATGCGGACGGCCGGGGCCGGTGCGGGGGCGTTACCGGGCCGCCGGCTTATGCGCTCGGCCGACGCGAAGCCTAAACTTCCCTGAAGCGAAACGCCCGCTCGAGGAGCGGGCGTCTGGTTAAGCCATGCGAGCGGTCAGGCCCAGTCGCCACCGCCGTCGCCGCCGAAATCACTGCCGAAATCTTCGGTCGGATCATAAGAGGCGTCTTGGACGCCGGCATTGTCGCCGGGGTTGTTACCGCCTTGCCCGAAGGGGCTGAGATCGGCTGCGCCCGTGCCTTCGGCATTCGCTTGCGCGGCGTCGCCGCCGCCGAACAGGCCCTTGCCGGCCTCGCCGGCTGCGCCCCCGAAGGCATTACCGAGGGCGCTCCCCAGCATCATGCCGCCGGCGACGCCGGCCGCCGTGGCCATGGCGGTGCCGAGGAAGCCGGAGCCGCCGCGCTGCGCCCCGAAGCCGGGCTGGCCCATGGCGCCGGGCTGGCCGCCCCAAGGACCGCCCTGCCCGCCACCCCAGGGACCGGGCCGGCCGCCCATGCCGGGTGCATCTTGGCCGAAGCGGCCAGGCGCCGGGCGCTCCGGCTCGCGGCCGCCGCCGAACAGGCTGCCGAGGAGGCCGCCGGACGAGCGTGACCCGCGCCGCGCCTCGGCGAGCTCCCCCTCGAGCTGCTGCACGCGCCCGTTGAGGTTGGCGAGGGCCTGCTCCTGCACGAAGATCGCCTGCGCCATGGCATAGGGCGCGTATGGCTGGGCGCGCAGGCGCTCGGCGATCAGGCGCTCGGCCTCGGGATCGCGCGGCTGATGGGCAACCTGCTCCAGGCGCTTGAAAATATCGGCGATGACCTCGCGTTCCTGATTGTTCATGACCGTTTCTCCTCCGGCACCGCAGGGCGGCCTGGGCGATGAGATGGGGAGGCGCCGGCGCTTTGTCCATGTCGGCGCGGCTGACAGGCGGGACGATCCCCTGCTATGAGCCGGGGCGAACCAGGCCCGCGTGGGCATGATCCAGTTTGGGAGACCGGAATGGCGGAGCGCGTCGACAGCGGCGGCCTCAAGATCGCAACCACCCTCAAGCGCTTCATCGACGAGGAGGCGCTGCCCGGCACCGGCCTGGCGCCGGACGCCTTTTGGGCCGGTCTCGCCGGGCTTGTGCGCGACCTCGCGCCCCAGAACCGCGCCCTGCTCGACACCCGCGACGCCTTGCAACACCGTATCGACGGGTATCATCGCGAGCGCAAGGGACGGCCCTTCGACGCCGCCGAATACGAGCGCTTCCTGCGCGACATCGGCTATCTTCTGCCCGAGCCGGGCGAGGTTCGCGTGCGCACCGAGAACGTTGACGCGGAGATCGCCGCGATCGCCGGCCCGCAGCTCGTCGTGCCGGTGTCGAACGCGCGCTACGCCCTCAACGCCGCGAATGCCCGTTGGGGCAGCCTCTACGACGCCCTCTACGGCACCGACGCCATCCCCGAGGACGGGGGCACGGCGCGCGGCGGCGGCTACAACAAGGCGCGCGGCGAGCGCGTCATCCAGCGCGCCCGCGAAATCCTGGACGAAGCCGCGCCGCTCGCCGCGGGCCGCCACGCCGATGTCGCCGCCTACACGGTCGAGAACGGGAGGCTGGCGGTCACGCTCACGGGCGGAGGCCGAACGGGCCTCGCCCGGCCGGAGCAGTTCGTCGGCTTCCGCGGTGACGAGAGCGCGCCATCGGCCGTGCTCCTCGCCAACCACGGCCTGCATATCGAGCTCGCCATCGATCGCGGTCATTCGATGGGCAAAAGCGACCCGGCCGGCATCGCCGACGTCGTCCTTGAATCCGCCCTCACCACCATCATGGACCTTGAGGACTCGGTCGCGGTGGTCGATGCGGAAGACAAGGTCGCGGTCTACCGTAACTGGCTCGGTCTCATGCGGGGCACGCTCGCGGCAAGCTTCGACAAGGGCGGGCGCACGCTCGAGCGCCGTCTCAATCCCGACCGCGTCTACAAGAAGCCCGGCGGCGGCGAAACGCGCCTGCACGGGCGCAGCCTCATGCTGGTGCGCAATGTCGGCCACCATATGTATACGGACGCCGTGCTCGACGCGGCCGGCGACGAGATTCCGGAGGGCATCCTCGACGCCGCCGTCACCGCTCTCGTTGCGATGCACGACGTCAAGGGCGCGGGCGAGCTCCGGAACAGCCGCACCGGCTCGGTCTACGTGGTCAAGCCCAAGATGCACGGGCCTGAAGAGGTCGCCTTCACGAACGAGCTGTTCGGGCGCGTCGAGGCGATGCTGTCCTTGCCCCGACACACGCTAAAGATCGGCATCATGGACGAGGAGCGCCGCACCACCGTCAACCTCAAGGGCTGCATCGCCGCTGCCGCCGACCGCCTCATGTTCATCAATACCGGCTTCCTCGACCGCACGGGCGACGAGATCCACACCTCCATGGAAGCCGGCCCCATGATCCGCAAGAACGACATGCGCGGTACGCCCTGGATCAAGGCCTACGAGGATTGGAACGTCGATATCGGGCTCGCCTGCGGCCTGCCCGGCCTGGCGCAGATCGGCAAGGGCATGTGGGCAGCGCCCGACAAGATGGCCGACATGCTGGCCCAGAAGATCGGCCACCCCCAGGCCGGCGCCAACACGGCCTGGGTCCCTTCCCCGACCGCCGCCACCCTGCACGCCTTGCACTATCACAAGGTCGACGTGTTCGCGCGGCAGACGGAGCTGTCGAAGCGCGAGCGCGCCAAACTGTCGGACATCCTGACCATCCCGGTGTCGCAATCGAATTGGGCGCCGGACGCGGTCGCCCAGGAGCTCGACAACAACTGCCAAGGCATCTTGGGCTACGTGGTGCGCTGGATCGACCAGGGCGTCGGCTGCTCCAAGGTGCCGGACATCCACGATGTCGGCCTGATGGAGGACCGCGCCACCTTGCGCATCTCGAGCCAGCACATCGCCAACTGGCTGCACCATGGCATCGTCACGGAAGCGCAGGTGCTGGAGACGCTGAAGCGCATGGCAGCGGTGGTCGACCGCCAGAATGCCGGCGATCCCCTCTATACGCCGATGGCGGGCAACTGGGACGGCTCCGCCTTCCAGGCGGCCTGCGACCTCGTCTTCAAGGGCCGCGCCCAGCCGAACGGCTACACCGAGTGGATCCTCCACGCCCGCCGCCGCGAAGCCAAGGCGGCAGGCGCGCCGAGTGAGCCCGGCCGCGACGGCGCCTCGACCGCGCGCCGGCCGCAGTAATCGTCATCCTCGGGCGGAGCCGAAGGCCGAGACCCAAGGACCTTGGGCCGATGCGTCAGCTCTCGCTCCGCACGCCCGGCACAGTCATCCTCGTCCTGAGATCCTCGGCTCCACTCTGCGGGCGGTCCGAGGATGACGTCGTTGAAGTCAATACCGCCGGTACCGGGCCGCCGGTCGCCCAATCGAGCAGCTCCACCGTGTGCACGATCGGGATGGCAGTGCCGCGCGCGATCTGCGTCAGGCAGCCGATATTGCCGGTGGCGATCACGTCCGGCCGGACGCGCTCGATATTGGCAACCTTGCGGGCGCGCAGCGCCCCGGCAAGCTCGGGCTGCAGGATGTTGTAGGTGCCGGCCGAGCCGCAGCAGATGTGGCCCTCCGGCACGTCCTTCACCGTGAACCCCGCCTGCTTGAGGAGGCGCTTCGGCTCATCGCGGATCTGTTGGCCGTGCTGCATCGAGCAGGCGGAATGGTAGGCGACGACGAGGTCGCTGTCGCGCACAGGCGGCATGAGCTTTAAGGCAGCGAGATACTCGGTGACGTCCTTGGTGATCGCCGACACGCGCCGTGCCTTGTCGGCATAGGCCGGGTCGGCGCGCAGCATGAAGCCGTAATCCTTGATCGTCGTGCCGCAGCCGGACGCCGTGATGACGATGGCGTCGAGGCCGGCGCCATCCATCTCGGCGATCCAGGCGTCGATGTTGCCTTTGGCGAAAGCGTGGCTCTCGGCGTCGCGGCCCATATGGTGGACGAGCGCGCCGCAGCAGCCCTCGCCCTGCGGCAGCACCACTTCGATGCCGTGCCGGTTGAGGAGCCGGATGGCGGCGTCGTTGAAGCCCGGCTGCAGCAACGGTTGCGCGCAACCCGACAGAAGGGCGACGCGCCCGCGCCGCGCTCCCTCCGGTGCGAACACACCGGGATGGGCGAAGGGCGAGCGCGGCGGCAGACGCGCCGGCGCCAAGTCGAGCATGGCGGCGAGACGCTGGCCGACGTGCGGCAGCGCCGCCACCACGCCCCTTAACGGCTTGGCGAGGTTGGCTGCCAGGATCGCCGCGCGAAACCGCTTCGGATAAGGCAGCACCCTGGCGAGCACCGAACGCAGCAGGCGGTCGTGCCAGGGCCGCCGGTATGTCGCCTCGATATAGGCGCGGCCGTGATC
>DASQLE010000269.1:0-2929 GCA_035630175.1 Beijerinckiaceae bacterium | reverse complement strand
TGCACCGGAACGGCTTCGCATCACCCTCGCCGTGGCGGGCTTCGGCCAGGATCAGCTCGAGGTGACGCTGGAGGAAAACCAGCTCGTCGTGCGCGGGCGCCAAAGGGACGACAAGACGCGCGACTACATTCACCGCGGCATCGCCGCCCGGCAGTTTCAGCGCACGTTCCTGCTTGCCGAAGGCATGGAGGTTCTCGGCGCCGACCTCTCGGACGGACTCTTGTTGATCGAGCTCGTCCGACCTGAACCGGAGCGGGTCGTCCGCAAGATCGACATCGCGGCCAAAGAGAAGGCGAGACGCTGACAACGCTGCTTTGAAGGAGAGCGTCGTGAACACGAACGAAACTGCAAACACCGAGGTCCGCCTCGCCCCGGCCGAGTTCGCCGCTCTCGGCGAGGGCCACGTCGCCTATGTCAAGCCGATGCAATCGGACGAGGTCCAGCGTCTGTTCCCGCAAGCGCCCGCCCTGGCGCCCGGCCTGCAGCTCTTCGCCCTGCTGTCGGCAAGCGGCACGCCGATCCTGCTCGCCGATTCGCGCGACGCCGCCGTCGCCAATGCCTGGGCGCACGACCTCGAGACGGTCGCCCTGCACTAAGGCAAGCTGTCATGGCCGGGGCGCGAGGAGAGCCCATCGGGTCCGGCCCTCGGCCGGCCCGACGGCGGGCTGCGGCGATCCTCGAAGCACGCAAGAGCGGGGTGGCGCGTCCTTCAAGGCCTCCGCTTCGCTCCCGCGCCTCAGATGAGGAGCGACGGCGTTACGCAATGCCCTCGACGGCGGCGATCAGGCGTTGCAGATCCTCGTCCCGCGACAAGCGATGATCGCCGTCCTTGATCAGCGTCATGGAGACGCTGTCGCCGGGCAGGTGCTCGATCAGCTCCATCGCGTGGCTCCAAGGCACGTCGGGGTCTTGCATCCCTTGAAGAATATGGACGGGGCAGCCGGTGGCGATCGTGCCGCCGAACAGGAGGTGTCGGCGTCCATCCTCGATCAAGGCTCGCGTAATCGGATAGGGGTCCGGCGAATAAGCCGACGGCCGGAGGTAGACGCCGTCCTGCAGGATGGTCTGCCGGATTGCGGGCGCGAACCTGTCCCACATCAGCCGTTCCGTGAAATCAACCGCAGGCGCGATCAGCACGAGACCGGCAGCACGGGCTGCGGCTTTGCGCTTCAACAGCTCCCGCGTCGCCAGGAGGGCCAGCCATGCGCCCATGGACGAGCCGACCAGGACGAGCGGTCCGGCCGCGAAGCCGTCGATGATCGCGAGGGTGTCGTCGAGCCAGCGCGAGAGGGTGCCCTCTTCGAAGACGCCGCCCGACTCGCCGTGTCCGGAATAATCGAAGCGCAGGCAGGCACGGCCGGAGCGCTCGGCCCATCCGTCGAGCGCCTCGGCCTTGGTGGCGCGCATGTCGGAGCGGAAGCCGCCGAGCCAGAGCACGGCCGGCCCCCTCCCCGGCCGCACGCGGACGGCGATGCGGCGGGTCGTCTCGCCTGTCGCGACATTAAGAAATTGCAGCATCGGCGATCCCATCCTAAACACCCCTCGCGCGAGGCTGCTTCGATCACGTTCATGCGTCTTGTTTCCATCAAAACGCATCGTGATCCAACCGAGGGCTCTTAAACTGGTGACTTCCGCGGCGCGACCGGCGGGCGCGTTTTACGCGCCCTCGCGGTCCCACGTCCTGGCCGGGCGCACGATCCTGCAGATCATCCCCGAGCTCGAGGCCGGGGGCGCCGAGCGCACCGCCGTCGACATCGCCGCCGGCCTCGTCGCGGCCGGAGCGCGCGCCCTCGTCGCAACGGAGGGCGGGCGCCTCGTCGGCGAGCTGCAGGCGAAAGGCGGCGTGTGGGCCGCTTTCCCGGCGCGGACCAAGAATCCATTCAGGATGCTCGTCAACGTGAGGCGCCTGGCGCGGCTCTGCGTCGAGGAGAACGTCGCCCTCATCCATGCGCGCTCGCGGGCCCCCGCCTGGGTGGCGCTCGGCGCGGCGCGGTCGCTCGGGCTCCCCTTCGTCACGACCTTCCACGGCAGCTATGCCGGCCGTTCGGCGGTCAAGCTGCTCTACAACTCGGTAATGGCGCGCGGCGACGTCGTCATCGCCAACTCGCATTATACGTCCGACCTCATCCGCGCGCTGTACCCGGGCGCCGCCGAGCGGATCCGCATCATCCACCGCGGCACCGAGCTGTCGATCTTCTCGCCCGCCGCCGTTTCGCCCGAGCGCGTGCAGGCGCTGCGGCGCGGCTGGGGCGTCGCTCCGCACGAGCGCGTCGTGCTACTCGCCGCCCGCCTGACCGGCTGGAAAGGCCAGAAAGTCCTCATCGAGGCGGCCGCGCGGCTCAAGCAGGCCGGCATCGGCGATCTCGCCTTCGTGCTGGCCGGCGATCACCAGGGCCGCGACGCCTACGTGCGCGACCTCGACGCCACCATCGCCTCCCTGAACCTGGAGGGCGTCGTGCGGCGGGTCGGCCATTGCACGGACATGCCCGCGGCCTTCCTCGCCGCCTCGGTGGTCACGGTGCCGTCGACCGAGCCGGAAGCGTTCGGCCGTTCGGCCGTGGAAGCGCAGGCCATGGGAACGCCGGTGGTGACCTCGGAGCTCGGCGCGGTGCCGGAAACGGTTCTGGCGCCGCCGCAGGTCGCCCCGTGGGAGCGGACCGGCTGGCGGGTGCCGGCAGGCGACGCGGCGGCCCTTGCCGAAGCCGTCGGCGGCGCCCTAGCGCTCGGCGCCAGCGCCCGTGAAGGTCTCGCCGCCCGGGCGCGCGCTCATGTGGAGCGCCATTTCTCGCTCGAGCGCATGGTATCGGACACGCTCGATGTGTATGTGGACCTCGTCGGCGCGCGCCTGTAACGGGCTTGCGAGTTGACTTGTTAGGACTTTGTGCGAATTGTCGCACGCTCGCGTGAACAGGTGATCGACGGAGCGATC
>DASQLE010000268.1:0-4307 GCA_035630175.1 Beijerinckiaceae bacterium | reverse complement strand
CAGCTCTCTGAGGAGATGGCGGCCGATGAAGCCGGTCGCTCCGTTCAGCGCGACGAGTTGCCCGCTCATGCCGTCACCGTCCCGGCTCGCGAGGTCGCGAAGCGCCGCAGCACCGCGCCCACGAGCGCGGCGCCGGCCGCCACAGCGCCGGCCTGCACCGGCCAGTGGGGCCAGAGGATCGTGACGAGGGCGAGCGCCGCAAGGGCGAGGTTCAGCGCGAAAACATGCGCGACGACGGCCGTCGCTGTGAAGCCGTTCCCGTCGATGGCCTGCTGGTAGTAATGGCGGCGATGCGCCTCCCACACGCGCTCGCCGCGGGCGAGACGACGGACGAGCGTGACCGTCGCATCGGCGAGATAATAGAGGGGCAGGAGGATCGCGGCGGCAAGCGCGCCCGTCGCCGCGAGCTTGAGCAAGAGCCAACCGACGACGAGCCCGATCGGCAGCGAGCCAACATCGCCGAGAAACAGGGTCGCGGCCGGCTTGTTGAAGGGCGCGAAGCCGAGCATCGCGCCGCACAGGGCGGCTCCGACCGCGGCGGCCCAGAGCGGCAGCAAGCCGGCCGCCCCGAGAAGCGCGATGAAGGCGGTGATCGGCACCATCTCGGCCGCCGTGATCCAGTCGATGCCGTCCATGAAGTTGACGAGGTTGACGAACCAGACGCCGCCGATGACCAAGAGCCCCTGCTCGACCCAGGGAGCCGCCTGCGGCAGGATCCGCGTGTCGCCGCTCGCGACGACGACGACGATGACGGCAAGGGTTTGCAGGACGAGGCGGAGCATCGCCGGCAGCGGCCGGATGTCGTCGACCGCGCCGACCGCCCCGAGCGCGAGCGCGGCCGCGCCCAGCCAAGCGAGCTCAGCCGGAGGCGGGAGGGGCGAGGTCGCGAAAAGCGCGGCCGAGGCAAGAACCAGCGTTGCGGCAAGCACCGCAATGCCGCCGCCCTGCGGCGTCGGGACGGTGTGGCTGGAGCGCGCGTTCGGCCGCGCCAGCGCGTAGCGCACGAGGACAGGCTTCAAGAGCTTGATCAGAATCGCCGTCAGCAAAGCGGAGGCCGGGATGAGGATGGCGATCGTGATGGCTGCAGGGGGCAAGGCGTCCGGCACTCGGTGGCAATGGCCGGCACCTTAGAGCATGATGCCGAAAAGTGGACACCACTTTTCGGCAAAACATCATGCTCAACTTCTTGGAATCGATCACGTTCATGCGTTTTGATTGATTCAATCAAAACGCATCGTGATCTACAGCATGAGCCCGAAACGGAGGCACCCCTTTTCGGCGACATATCGCAGCCGCCGTGTCGATCTGCGCGGGCTCGCGCTTCTCTCGGCAGCGGCTCAGACGGCCGGAGCGAACACGAGCGCCTGGCCGTCGCGCGCGACGAAAGCGCCCCGCATCTCGGCCTTGGCCGCCTGTTCGACTTGCAGGAGGTGGTCATCCTCGTGGGCCGGATGCAGGTGGAAAATGGCGAGCGCCTTGGCGCCGGCCGCCTTGGCCAGGACGACGCCTTTCTGCCAGGTCGAGTGTCCCCAGCCGACGCAGGTGCAATACTCCGCTTCGGAGAACATGCCGTCGTAGATCAGGAGATCGGTGCCTTCGACGAAGCGGACGAGGCTGTCGGGCGGCCACGGCGCCGTATGCTCGATGTCGCTGATGTAGCAGACGCTGCGGCCGCGGTGGTCGAAGCGGAAACCGGTCGCCCCGCCCGGATGGTGCAGGGGGTGCGTCTTGACCAGGAGCCCGTCGGTGAGGCGGAGAGGCTCCCCGCCCCTGAACCCGATATGCTCGAAGCGGCCCGGCAGGTGATCGAGGCCGACCGGGAACAGGGGCGGCGAGTAAAGGCGGTCGAGCACCTCCCGGGCGCTCTCGCCGTCGAGGTTGCCGCAATAGGTGCGCACGAGGTGCTTGCCGAGCAGGATCGGCTTGAAGAAGGGCAGCCCGCTGACATGGTCGAGATGGAGGTGGCTCAGGAGAATGTCGATCTCGGCCGGAGCATGAGCGCCCATCTCCTCGCCGAGCGCCGCAAGGCCGGTGCCGGCATCGATGATGACGAGACGCGACCCGCACCGGATCTCGACGCAAGCCGTGCGGCCGCCGAACTCGGCGAAACCCGGCCCCGAGACGGGTACAGACCCTCGCACCCCCCAGAAATGAACCTGGAGGGCATCTCTGCCAGGCGGCGTCGTCCACAACATTGCCTGATGATAACCTTTACCCGTCCGCCCTGCCGTGCGCCTGCGCACTTTGGTGCGGACTGTTTCCTACCCTATCGAAGCCGGCCTGCCTCCTTAAGAGGCGTAATGGCTTACGCCGGCTCCAGTTCCTTGATTTCCGGCGAGCGGCGATCCTGCAAGGATACGACCGTCCCGTTATCGAAGCGGATAACGACGTCAAACGGCGGTTGATCGATTTCGGGAGGGAAGTCGGCCGTCACCGCGACGAGGCCGCGCCCGATGAGGGCTCGCCGCAACCGGTGGATCAGGTCCGCGGCGGAGGCGGGCGGCAGAGCCGCGAGGGCGCGCTCGACGACCAGGATGTCCGGTCGGCGGACGAGGCAGCGGGCCAGATCGATGGCGGCGACCTCGCCGGGCGAGAAATCCACACCGCGGGGGTCGACCGGCGTGTCCAGGCCGACGCGGAAGACATCTCCATCGAGACCCCGGTCGGTCAGGACACGGCGGATGAGGTCGCGGATCTCGGCGCCGGCGCCGGCGCGGTCGTGGGCCACCCGCCCGAACAGGAGGTTGTCCTGCAGGCTGGCGGCGGCGCAGAGCCGGTCCGGATGGTAGAACTCGATGGCGGGCTGCAGGCTGACCGGCAGCAGCTTGGCGAAGGCCCGCCGGGCAGTGACGAGCCGCTCCTCGGTCTGCGTGTCGAGCAGCCCTAGGCGATGGCGGCTCTCGCTGTAGCGCAGGGCGAGCCCGATGAGGCGTTCGCGGTCGCGCGCGCTTTCGGCATCGCGGCGGCGCTCGCCCTGCCGCACAAGAAGATCCTGGAAATAGGCCCGCTCGGGCGAGGCGAAGAAGGAGAAGCGCTCGAAGAGCGGGTGGCCGTCCGGGAGATCGGCGAAGATCTCGATCATGTTCGTCGCGATGGCGAGCCCCATGGCGGTGAGCGGCTTGGTCAGATCCTCCGATTCCAGGATGGCGCGCACGAAGGGATGGCCAGGCAGGTTGCTTTCGCGGAACGTGTCGCCGAGCGGAACGCCGAACAGGATGTTCTCGGCGATCGTGGCGTGGCGGTTGTAGCGGTCGGGATCGAAGGGATCGATGAACGACTCGAAACCCGCGGCCGCGACCGCGGCGCGCGCGGCGCGGCGGGCGTCGACGATGGCCGCGGCAAGGCGCGGCTCGCGCTTGGGGTCGATCGTGCCGGCGAGCCCGCGCGCGTGCACGAAGCGATCGAGGCCGGTCGCCGTCACCGCCTCCGCGAGCCGCTGATCGATGTCCGGCGCCGCCGGATCCAGGCAGCCGTAGAGAAGGTTCTGGCGCAGCGACCCGTTCATCAGGATGGTGTCGCCGCCCTCATAGCCGATGCGGCGCGCCCGTTCGGCCGGGTCGAAGGACGCGAGATCGACGCCGCCGAAGGTGAGGCGTCCCACGGACGGATCGATCTGCCCGCCGATCAGCGCCGCGAGGACATGCCCGCCGGCGCCCGAGGCCCCGGTGACCGCGACATGAGCGGGCATGACGATCGACAGGTCGACGCCGGTGATGCGCGCGCCGGTGGCGGGCTCGTAGGCCGATACCCCTTCCGCGACGAGCGCGCCGGAGCCGGGCAAAGCGACTCCGGGGCCGGAGCGTCCGCGCGATTGCAGCACGCCGAGCGTGCGCGCGATCTCGTCGAGCGTGCGCCGCGCCTCGTCGCGGCCGCGCTGCCAGCGCACCAGGCGGTCGAGGGCAAGCATGGCGAGGATCGCCGCCGCCAAGGCGGCAGCGATCTCCCCCGCACTGGTCTGCCGCTGCAGGGCGAGCCACGCGCCGCACGCGAGGATCGCGGCCGGCGCCAGGATGGCGGCGAGGGACGTCAAGGCCGCGGCAGCGCCCGTTTCCCGCTCGAGGGAGCGGATCGAGCGCCCGCGCCCGGCGAGATCCTCTCCCAATCGCATCCGCTCGAAGCCGGCCGTGCCGTGCGCCCGCACCGCCGGCAGGCGCCGCCCGAGATCGGTGAGAAGCCGCCTGAGGGCGGCGCCTTCCGCAAGACGGCTGTCGCCGAGCCGCCGAAGCGCCTCGATGCGGCGCGGCCAAACGAGCGCCATGGCGCCGAGCGCCAGTCCCAACGCCGCCGCCAAGCGCCAATCGAGGCTG
>DASQLE010000267.1:0-2622 GCA_035630175.1 Beijerinckiaceae bacterium | reverse complement strand
CTTCTCCGCCGAGGCGCCGGCCGCCTTCGACCGGACGCGCGTTGCCGCTATCGCGGCGGCGATCGCCTGCGTCACCGCCGTCGGTATCGGCATCAGCCTGTCAATCCCGCTCTTGTCGCTCGAGATGGAGCGCATGGGCGTGTCCGGCACCCTGATCGGCCTCAACACCGCCGTCGCCGGCATCGCCAGCATCTGCGTCATCCCCTTCGTGCCGCGCCTCGCCGCGCGGGTCGGCGTGCTGCCGCTCCTGTGGCTGTGCATCGTCACGGGCGCCGCCTCGCTCGTCGCCTTCAAGGCGCTCTACAGCTTCGCGTGGTGGTTCCCGCTACGCTTCGTGTTCTCGGCGGCGCTCGGCGCCCTGTTCGTCCTGTCGGAATACTGGATCACCGCGGCGGCGCCGCCCGAGCGGCGCGGGCTCGTCATGGGGGTCTATGCGACCGTCCTCGCCCTCGGCTTCGCGGCCGGCCCGGCGCTGTTCCTCGTCGTCGGCACCGAAGGGTGGCCGCCCTATCTCGCCGGCGCCGCCTTGTTCGCGCTTGCCGGCCTGCCCCTCCTCCTGGCGCGCGGGCTGTCGCCCGAAATCGGCGGCGGCAGCGGCCGCGGGATCCTGTTCTTCGTCCTGGCGGCGCCGTCGGCGACGATCGGAGCCCTCGTCTTTGGGGCCGCCGAGACAGGCGGCTTTGCCTTGCTGCCGGTTTACGGCCTTGCGCTCGGTTTCGAGGCGAGCGCGGCGGCGTTCCTTGTCAGCGTCGTCGCCCTCGGCAATGTCGCCCTGCAGATCCCGATCGGGCTGTTATCCGACCGGATCGACCGCCGCCGCCTGCTCCTCGTCATCGCCATCCTCGCCCTTGCCGGCGCCCTCCTGATCGCGCCGGCCTCGGGCCGCGCCCTGCTCTATCCGGTGCTGTTCCTCTGGGGTGGCGTCACGGGCGCGCTCTATACGGTCGGCCTGGCCCATCTCGGCGCGCGCTTCACCGGGGCCGACCTCGCCAGCGCCAACGCCGCCTTCGTGCTCCTCTACAATATCGGCCTCGTTGTCGGCCCCCCGGCGGTCGGCGCCGGAATGGACATCCTGCCGCCGCACGGCTTCCCCCTCGCCCTCGCCGCCTTCTTCGCCGTCTACGTAGCGGTCGTGCTGTGGCGGCTCAGAGCCTGATGCCGAAATGCTCAACTCCTTGGAATCGGATGCGGCGACGCCTGTCTTGACGGATCGGGGCCGTTTCAGGCATGGAGGGCCTGATTTTCCGGCCGGGCTCGCCCGGCCCATTTGCGTTTCGGCCCGGCCGATTCGCCCCAACACGAGGTTCCCCCATGGCCAAGGCCGTCACCATCAAGGTCAAGCTCGTCTCCACCGCCGATACGGGCTACTACTACGTCACCAAAAAGAACTCGCGCACCATGACCGAGAAGATGTCGATGAAGAAATACGACCCGGTCGCCAAGAAGCACGTCGAGTTCAAGGAATCGAAGATCAAGTAGACCGCTTGCGGCAAGTGACGGAAGATCGCCGAAAGCCGCCCAGCACCGGGCGGTTTTTCTTTTGTGGGCCGTGTCGGCTGACTGGGCGCCTGCGGATCACATCGGCTACGTCTGCTGCTTGACCTTCTCGATCTCGGCGGAGGCCTGCTTCACGAGGTCTTCGCCGAGTGGGCCGAGCCGGCTCACCGAATGAACTGCTCGATGTAGCCGGTGCCGAGGCCGTTCTTCTCGTAATGCGAGCGGCATTTATCGATGCGGGTGAAGACGTCGTCGTAGCCGACCGTACGCCCGTCCGGGTCGACGTAGATCATGGCTCCGTTGACCTGGAACAGCGTGATCATCTCGTCGACATGCGGATCGACGACGAGGGTGTGGGTCTCACCCGGCGCTTCGTAGACGTAGCCGCCCTCTGTCGCGACCCAGTCGTGTTCCAGGTAGCGCCATTCGCCCTTGAGAACGAAGCCGTGGACCGGCATGGGGTGGCGGTGGCGCGAAAGCACGCCCGATCGCCGCACCCGCAGGAGGTTCATCCAATAGCCGCGCGAGACACACATCAGGAGCGGGCGAAACCAGACATTGTCTTCGACCGGAACCCAGATCCGCTCATCGCTGGGAATAGCATTCGGGACGACGAGCTCGGGAGGGGATGCCTGTGGCTGCGGATGCCGGTAAGGCAACCATCTGTCATCGGGAGATGCGGGCGGGGCGGCGTTCGACTCGGGCATGGTCATCTCTCAAGGTTCGGGGTCAGAGCGTGAGATAGCCGCCATCGACCGCCAGGATGGCGCCGGTGACGAAGCGGGCCGCGGGCGAGCCAAGGAACAGGATTGCGCCCGCGACCTCCTCCGGCGTGCCCCAGCGCGCCATCGGCGTGCGGGCGAGGATGGGCGCGCTCTTCTCCGCGTCATCCTTTAGCGCCCGCGTGAGCGGCGTCGCGATCCAGCCCGGCGCGACCGCGTTGACGCGGATGCCTTCGCCGGCCCAAGCGGCGGCGAGGCTCTTTGTCAGCTGGCCGATGCCGCCTTTCGAGGCGCTGTAGCCCGGCACGCGCGGCCCGCCGAAGAAGGTCAGCATCGAGGCCAGGTTGACGACCGAGCCGCCAGCCGCCGCAAGCTTCGCCTTGCCCGCGTGGCACACCCGCAT